>JBKJVO010000271.1:0-11170 GCA_046717305.1 Candidatus Limnocylindrales bacterium | reverse complement strand
GTCGGGGCGCTGGCGGCCGATCCGCCCGCTGTGGGGTGTCGTGGTCGAGACGCTGATGGCCCACCCGCCCGGCCACGTCATCGAGGAGGCCGCGATGGACGTGGCACTCGGGATTCGGGACATGGTGGCCTCTGTTGGCGCCCTGCAGGAGGACCCGGCGTCAACCCCGGAGACGAGCCTCGTGACTGCGGGCGGGGCGACCGCCGTCGGCTCGACGTTCCTCGAGCATGAGCCCGACCCGGCGGCGTGGACGGAGCGGATCCTCCGTCGCGCGGCGACCTTCGTTCCGGCCGTCGCCGACGCCCCGATTCGCGAGACGCGAGCCTGCGCACGACCCCTTGCCGCCGACGGCCGCCCGCTCGTGGGCCCCGTGCCCTGGGTGGACGGGCTGTTCGTGTGTTCCGGCCACGGCCCGTGGGGGATCACCACCGGGCCGGCGTCGGCACGCCAGGTGGCGGACGCGGTCCTCGGCCGTGGCGGCATCATCTCGGCCGCGTTCGATCCGGGGCGCTTCGGCGCGCCCTGACGGCCGGCGTCAGCGGATCGTGTAGGTCGTCACCGGCGTGGTCGCGCCGACGTCCGGCGCCGTCGCCGACTGCACGACGGCCGGCTCCCAGGCGAACGTCCCGGCCGAGACGACCCGGGCGGAATACCCGAGCAGGACGACGCGACCGTGCGAGGGATCGATGCACCAGCTCACTCGTTGCCCGGAGACATCGAAGGGTGCGTAGGCATTCCTCGAAACCTCGCCGTCGCCCCAACCCGGGGCGTTGACGATTGGCGCGAGGCCGGACGGTGTCCGGTCCGTCACCTCCCAGCAGCCGGTGGGTGCCTTCGCGTCGAACACAACCTGGAGCCTGACCTTCACGAGCCCGGTCGTCGGAGCGTCATCTGCCGGGGTGACCGTCCGGGTGATCGTGACGAGGTCACCCGACGGCAGGTCTCCCGGCCCCGGGGCGGCGGACCAGGAGGCAATGACCGCGATGGCGCCGTCGAGCGATTCGAGGCGGAAGCCGTCGCGCTGGCGCTCGGTGAGTGCCACCGTCCAGCTCTCCCCTGGCTCCAACCTCTCCGTGTGCCTCGCGCCGTCGGCCGTCCAGGCGAATCGCGCCGCAGCTCGCGGCAGGCGATCCAGGCTCCACAGGATCACGCCGATCTCGGGCAGGACGTAGAGCCCCTCCGACGTCCGCATCTCGCGGACGTACCGGTCGATGCGCGGGGCAAGCGGATCGCCGACGGCGGTCGCTGTGAGGGCGAGCAGAGACGCCGCGTTGAGCGTGTCCGCAATCGAGCCGCCGTCGTCGAGGCGGACCCACGGCCCGAGCTCCTGGCCGTGCTCGTCGAGGAGCCGCTGCTCGATCACCCGAGCACCGTCCAGGTCACCGACGGCGACGAGCCCCAGCGCCACCCAGAGCGCCTCGCGGACGGAGACCGCGCCGACGTCGATGGCGTGCAGCTCGTCGATGACGTCGTCGCCGAGGCCGGCCAGCCCTGCCGTGGCGATGACCTGCCGCTCTCGAGTGGTCGATGGGTCAGCCTTCCAGTCCCGGAATGCCTGACGCGTCTCGTCGCGAGGGAGACGCTCCGGTGCGACGATGGCCGCCATCGCCGTCAGCGACAGATCGGGAGACGAGTAGGGGAGGAGCGCGATCCCGTTCCGCTCGTAGCGCCGGACGTCGAAGTCCACCGGCGGCAGCGAGGACGCGTCGAACCCGAACGAACCGACGAGCAGGTCGTGGGCGAGATCGGCCGCGAGGAGGCGGTCGAACCGCGCGCCGCTGCCGTGGGCGAGGTCCTGGAGCACCGGCACGAGGCTGCCACGGCCGGCGTCCGTCACGACGTAGGTCGTCAGGCCGGAGCCACCCACGCCGGCCGCCGCGGCGGGCGTCGTGACCTGGGTCCTCGCGACCTCGAGCCGGCTGGACCGCACGATGAGCTTGCGGATGAGCGTGTCCGTCCGCGTCTTGTCGCCGATCACCGTCGCCTCGATCGTCACCTCGTGGCCGCCGAGCGGCAGGTTCGGAAGCTGAATCGTCGCCGTGGCGAACGCGGCCGCCTCCACGCTCGTGGGCGGCAGGAGGAGCGAGGACGCGGTGACGGTGAACCGGACGCGGTCGCCCGTCGCGAGCGCGTCGCCGAAGCTCCGGACGCGCAGAACTGGTCGCTCCCCGACGAGGTAGTCGGACGCGAGGATCGCGTCCGCGAAGAACGGCAGGCCCACCGGGACGAGGAGGACGCCGCTCCCGGCCCGGAGGTCGCCGGAGAGGGCCGTCGCTGAGAGGTGCCAGCTCGTGAGGTCATCGGAGAGGTCGAAGGTGACGCTCCCGATGCCGTCGGAGCCTGTTGAGGTGAGCTGGAACAGAACGGAATCACGAAAGTCGTCGCGGCCGCCGCCGGCCGTGTCGCCGCAGCCGTCGCCGCCGAACGGCAGCGGGATCGGATGCGAGGCGTACGACTGCAGGAGCCCGTCGCCGGTCGGGGCAAGGAGGGTCGCAAGGGCGTCGATGTCGAAGGCCTGTCCGATCGAGAACAGCTTCTCGTCCACGCCGCGGATGACGACGTCCGCCGAGATCGGCCGTCCGTCGGCATCGGTGGTCCGAACGCTGACGGTCGCCCGGTCGCCGGGCTTGTATCGGTTGCGATCCGAGGTCAGCTCCACGCCCAGCGTCCGGTCTTCCAGCCGGGTTCGGATCAGGACATCGTTGCTCACGACATAGGCGCCATCCTGGAAGCGGATCGCGAGGATCTGGAGGCTCGGCAGGTCCGCCTCCCCGTAGGTGCGGCTGATGGTGGGCGACTCCTGGAGGTGCGCGTCGCGGATCCCGCGACCGGCGACCACGAAGAGGTAGCGGCCACCCGTCGACTCGGTCCCATCGCCGTTACGCATGGTCAGGCTGACCGTATCGCCGACCGCGTGCTCCTCGGAGTAGTAACCGCACCCGCCAGGTTTGCCGAGATAGGGCCGGAACGGCCCGCCGAAGTCGGGGATCCGGGCGGGGTCCGTTGCCGAGGTCACAGTCGTGGTCGTCCGCCCGCTGCCGTCGCGCGACGTGAGCGTCACCAGGTAGTCGTGGTCCGCGTTCGGCGCCGGGACCGAGATCGAGATGGCGCCGCCCGCGCCGGACGTCGTGGTGTACGTCCCGACCGCCTTCTCGTTGGTCGAATACTCGAAGATCGGGACCGCGCGCTTCTCGATGTAGTCGTACGTCGTCCCGACCTGTTTCTTCACGGGGATCATCTCGACCACGCGGATCGTCACCGTCGCGCCGGTGATCGGCGCACCGGACGGGTCCTCCGGCCACCCAACGAGTCCGAGGTCGGCCTGCACGCGCTCGAGATCCACCAGGCTGATGGTGCCGTCGACGACGACCCGGCGATCGCGCACGGCGCCGGACGCCTCCAGCCATGCGGCTGACGGGAAGACGACGACGTTCGTGTATCCGGAGATCTCGCCCTCCTCCGGCAGCGCGGGCCGGATGCCCACGCTCATCCAGCTAAACCCGGTCGTTCCGTCTGCGCGGGCCGGGACCGTGAGGGTCACCCGTCCCTCGGCGTCGGCGGTCATGACGCTCGTCCGTTCGAAGGCGTCGATCCGAAGGTCGAGTCCGGCCGCCGAGGTCCCGTCGAAGAATGCCGCGTGACCGGTGATGGTCACCGGATCGCCGGCGATCACCGCGAGGTGGTCGGTCTCCACCTCGATCTCGTACGCGGGCTTGCGGATCTCGTCCACGGAAATCCAGGTCGAGGAGGCGACCTTGCCGGCGGCACGCAGCTCGAGGATGTACCCGCCGAGCGGCAGATGATCCAGCTCGATGTCCGTGACCCACGCTCCGCGACCCGTAGCAGTCACCGGGACCCGCGCCAGCCAGGGACCCTCCGTCGACGACCCGTCCGCGGTCCGCAGCGTCAATTCCAGCCCCGCTGGGACGGTGGCGTCGGCGCGGGACCGGATGAGGCCCCAGGCATGGACGGTGTCCGTCGAGCGGTACGTCGTTCGGTCCGTGGAGAGCAACAGCCACCAGCGGCGGTCGGGCTGCTCGGCGAAGGTCCACGAGTTCCGTTCGTAGGAGTAGGCGGAGGTGTTCGAGCGGAGGCCCAGGGTGACGATCAGCCGCCGCCCGTCCGGGGCCGCGACCGTCACGATCGTCGTGGCCTCGGACGCCTCGTCCGCCGGGGTTCGCAGCAGTGAGGCCGGCGTCTCCACGTCGATGAGGCCATCGGTACCGGTGCTGCCGACGCGGGCGCCCGCCCGATCGAGCAGGACAGCTCCGGCGATCGGCTCGCCGGTGGTGGTGTCGTTGACCCAGGCCAGGGTCCTCGTCTCCGAGGTGAGTGCGAACGCGGACAGGCCCGTGACCTGGAGGAGCGCCTGGCGATCCCGGCCGTCGCGCGGCACGACGACGAGGTACCAGCCCGCGTCCAGGGGGGCCGGGAAGCGGACGACCTTGTACCCGTATGGCGACTCGCTCTCGAACGCGCCGTCGAAGGCGGCGACCCGCACGAGCCCGGCCGTGGGTACGAGGTCCGTCCCGGACCATTCGCCCCAGCCCCGCTGCACGGAGAGGTTGTCGGCGACGGTGCGTGCGGCCTCGAAGGAGGGCAGGCGGTAGACCTCGAACGGGAGGCTCGTGCGTGGCGTCGCGCTCTCCGGTTCGGCGAGGTCCACCCCGATCATCGGCCGCTCGCCGGGCTTCGCCTCGAGGATCGGCCGGCCGAGCCCGACGTCCCAGGTTTCGCGGCCCCCGGGGGCCGCCGTCTCGAACGCGAACGTGACGGGCGCCTCGAGCACCTGATCGGAGCCGGTCAGGGTCACGCCGGCCGCGATCGTCACGCGGTAGACCGCGCTGGGGGCGAGTGGCTGGGTCGGCACGAAGACGCCGGTTCGGGCGTGGACCTCGAACCGGCCGGGGACGGCCGGCTCGATCGAGAACCAATCCGCGATGTCCGCGACACCGTCCTGGTCGAACTCGACCTCGATTCCGGTATTCGCAGGGACATCGGTCGTCCGGTCGCCGGGCACGGTCCCAACGACGTGGAGCGGCCGTTCGGTCCGATACGCCCATGAGCCGGCCAGCGCTCCGGTGGGGTCCGCGAGCCGGAACCGGTAGAGGACGCCCTCCGTGAGCGGTTCCGCCGGAACGACCATGACCTCCGCCGGCGAGTCGCCCGGCTGGATCGCGAAGGCGACGGCGGGCTCGGCGGTGAGGCCGGCGGCCAGTGCCGCGGCGGGCGTTGACGTTCGGCTGTGGAGGATGAACGCGGAGTCGATCGCGACCCCGGACGCGTTCCGGTCCATCGGCCGGAGCTCGGCCACCGGTTCCCATGCGGGGAGGGTGAGGTCGCCCCAGGCCTGTTCGGGCGGGATCGTGGCCTCGGGCGTCTCCGTGGGACGGGCGGTCGGGCCGGGCTCGTTGGTCGGCTGTGGCACGCCGTTCGGGAGGGCGTTCGCGACGATCGCGACGACCACCAGGGCGGTGAGCATGCCGATCCCGGTGCGCCGGTTCAGCCACGTGCGCCATTCGTTCCGGATCCGGCGCCCCCGGGCGCGCCACGCCTCGAGCCGACCTGCCGGGTCGCCCTGAGCGGTCATCCCTTGCCTCCGCCGACCTGCCGCGGAGCAACGTCCGCGGAACGTGCATGGGACGCCGGATGACCGATCGTGTGACGGCCGCCGGCCGGTGCGTATCCTGCGCGCATGACGACGACGATGACGACCCGGCCGTACGGCGCGCAGAGCATGACCGCGCGGCTGTTGGAGGTGCTGGTCAAGCGCCCGGGCCCGGCGTTCGGGGCCGCGTTCGACGACCCGGCACACGGGTTTCTCCACCCTGTGGACCTGGACGTGGCACGCCGCGAGCACGACGCCTTCGTCGAGGTGCTGGGGTCGCTGGGGCCGCGGGTCCACGTCCTGGAGACCGAACTCGCCAGCCCCGATCTCGTCTACACGTTCGATCCGCTCCTCGTCTCCGATCGGGGCGCGATCCCGCTCCGCCCGGGCAAGCCGAAGCGGCTCGTGGAGCCGGCGGCGATCGAGGCATGGACTGCCGCTTCGGGGATCCCGACGGCCGGCCGGATCGAGGCGCCGGGCACGATCGAGGGCGGCGACACGTTCTGGCTCGGCCCGGACCTGTTGTGCATCGGGCGGACGCTGCGCACGAACAGCGAGGGCGTCCGGCAGCTCACGGAGATCGTCGGCGGCGACGTGAGGGTCTTCGACGTTCCCTACTGGCGCGGCCCCGCCGAGCTCATCCACCTCCTGTCCGTCATCTCACCGATCGCGGACGACCTGGCCGTGGTCTTCGAGCCGCTCCTGCCCGTCGGGCTGTGGGAGCTCCTTCGCGACCTGAGCATCCGGACCATCGCCGTCCCCGAGGCGGAGTTCCCGACCCTCGGTTGCAACGTGCTCGCCGTACGGCCGGGTGTCGTGATCGTCGCCGCGGGCAATCCGTTGACGGCGTCCGCCATGTCGGCGGCGGGGTGTGAGGTCCACACGTACCCGGCATCGGAGATCGGGGTCAACGGCTCCGGTGGACCAACGTGCATGACCCGGCCGATCCTCCGTGGATGAAGGCCTCGCCGGCATGGCGCGCCGTGCCGCGGACGCCCTGCTCGCGGTGGACGCCGTCGACGACGCGCGGGCCATCGCGGACCTGGAGCGGCTGGTCCGGACGCCCAGCGTGACCGGTGACGAGCGGGCCGTCCAGGACCTCGTCGCCGAGATCCTCGGGGAGATCGGCTGCCGCGTGGAGCGGATAGAGACGGACCCGGCCGAGTTCGCCCGGACGGATCCGGACTGGCCGGGGCAGGAGATGCCGCGGACCGAATTGCCGGTGGTCGTCGGCCGGCTCGGGCGGCCGGGTGGCCGTCGACTGCTCCTCGTGGGGCACACGGACGTCGTGCCGGTTGGCGATCCGACCACGTGGACCGTGGACCCGTGGGGTGCCGAGATCCGCGACGGCCGCCTGTACGGCCGCGGGGCCGTGGACATGAAGGGTGGCTGCGCGTCCATCCTCGCCGCCCTCCGGGCGCTCGAGGAGTCGGGCGCCGCGGACGAGCTGGACGGGGAGCTGGTGGCGGCGTTCGTCCCGTCCGAGGAGGACGGCGGTCAGGGCATGCTCGCCGCGATCCGGGCGGGAATCACCGGCGAGATGGCGATCATCACCGAGCCGACGGACATGGAGATCGTGGTGGCCCACGCCGGGGCGATCACATTCCGGCTCACCGTGCCGGGGCGCGCGGCCCATGCGTCCATGCGGCGCGAGGGCGTCTCCGCGCTCGACAACCTGTTGGTTCTCGTGCGCGCGCTCGAGGTCGACGAGACCGCCCGCAACGCGGCGGAGACCGACCCGCTCATGACCGTGCTCGGCCTCCCGTACGCGACGATCATCGGGATGGTCCGGGGCGGCGAGTGGGCCTCGACGGTGATGGATCGCGTCGTCGCGGACGGACGCTACGGGGTCGCGCTCAGGGAGACGTGGCGAGACGCCGAGGCGCGGCTGCGAAGGGTCATTGCCGAGGCGGCGGCCGGTGACCCGTTCCTGCGGGACCACCCGCCCACGGTCGAGCTCGTCGGGGGGAGGTTTTCCTCCGCGCGCGTCGCCGCGGATCACCCGCTCCCGCAATCGCTCGCCGGGGCGGTCGAGGCGACGCTTGGCCGGCGGCCGGCCTTCCTGGGTGAGCCGTACGGCGCCGACATGCGGCTGCTCGTCAACGAGGGCAGGACGCCGACGGTGATCTTCGGGCCGGGGCACGTCGCCGTCGCGCACAGCGCGGACGAGTACGTGCCGGTGGACGACGTGGTGGCGTGTGCGCGGGTGCTGGCCTGCTGGGTGGTTCGGGAGCTGGGACCGCGCGCCTGACGTCGCACGCTCAGGAAATGACGATGTCCGGATCCGGATGCGTCTGGACATGGGCGCCCACAAGGGCCCGGCGTTGCGCTCGAAGCGTGAGGATGGGAATCAGGACGAGGCCGGCGCCCAGGACGCCCAGCGCCGCGTATGACACGCTCGCAACGATGACGCCGGACCCCAGGCTGGCCGCGGCGGCCGAGCTCCAGATCAACGCGTCGGCGATGCCCTGAACACGCGTCCGTTCGTGAACCTCGAGATGTTCCGACAGGAGCGTGCTCCCGGCGACGAACCCGAGGTTCCAGCCGAAGCCCAGGAGGAACAGGGCCAAGAGCAGTAGGCCCCCACCGATGGGTGGCGCCGCGGCGGCCAGGATCCCCGACACCGCGAGGATCGTCGTGCCCAGGAAGATCGTGCGGACCGGCCCCACGCGCTCGGTCAGACGGCCGGACAGGGGAGACAGGGCAAACATCCCGAGGCTGTGCGCCGAGAGCACGACGCCGACCGCTCCGAGCCCGTGGCCGTGCTGGGTCATGTGGAGCGGCGTCATCGTCATGATCAGCGTCATCACGAACTGGCCGACCACCAGGGCCACGATGGCTGCGGTCACCCCGGGGCGCCGGAGCATCTCCCAGACGGTGTGGTTCTGGGCGCCCGACGCAGCGCGCTCGTCCCGCCGTGGAGCCGAAGCGTCCGCGATGGCATACGGATCCGGTCGCAGCAGCACAAATGACAGGATCGCGGCGATCGCCACGAACAAGACGGGCACGAGATACGGCCCGGCGAGCGCCGGAAACCCCACCGCCGAGGCCATCGTGCTCGCAACCGGAACCAGCGTGGGCCCCACGACGGAACCCACCGTCGCCGCCCAGACGACGAGGCCGATCGCGGACGCGCGCCGCGAGGCGGGCACGAGGTCCGCGGCCGTGTACCTCGAGAGCTGGTTCGAGCTGTTGCCGAAGCCGATGAGGAGCGTTCCGAGGAGGAGGAGCGGGAACGATCTGAGGATGACCGCCGCCGTGGCGACAAGCGCGCCGACCGCGCCGATCGAGTACCCCGCCACGAGCCCGATCCGCCGCCCGCGCCGGATCATCAGGGACGACAGCAGGACGGACCCGAGGGCGGCCCCCAGGACCACCATCGCGCCGGGCGCGCCGGCGAGGGCCGCCGAGCCGAGCAGATCCCTTGCAGCGATCGTCGCGACCGTGCCCGCGGCGATGTGGCCGGTGCTCCCGAGGGCCACGCCGGCGACGAGACTCCACCGAGCCCGCCGTCGGGCGCGGGCGAGCTCCGCCGGGCTGAGCGTTGTGGGCGCGATCACCCGCGGATGATAGGTGTCACCCGTTCACCTCGGGGCGCCCGTCGGTCGTCGCCTGCTCGGCAGCCAACTCCACGAAGCGGCAGAGCGCGTCCACGAGCCGCATCTGGTCCGGGGTGCGGCAGCCCGCCTCGAGCAGGGTCGGGGAGGCCACGACGATCGCGATGCTTTTCGCTCGAGAGACGGCCACGTTGAGCCGGTTCCGGGAGTAGAGGAAGCTCATGTCGCGCGGGGCGTCTTCGCGGCTGGAGCTGGCCGTGGAGTAGATGGCGACGATCCCCTCCCGCCCCTGGAACTTGTCAACGGTGCCGACGTTTCCGGTCTGTCCGAGGCGGCGCTCCAGAGCGGCCTGGATCTCGGCAACCTGGGCGTTGTACGGCGCGACGACGATGACGTCGTTCAGGCCGATGGCACGAGTGGCGCCATCCGAAGCGGTCCATTCCTGCCCGACGAGCGCTGCCACGATCCCCGCGACCTCCTCCGCCTCCTGCCACGAGTGCGCGGCGTTCCCCGCGTGGAGGATTGGCCGCCAGCGGATTCCCGCGCCACCGAGATCCCCGTCGCCGAGGACTTCGCGCCGCGCCGTCGATGGGTGGGTGACCAGGCGACCCTCGTAGAAGGCCGGTGAGACGAACGCGTTCACGCGCGGGTGGAGCCGTCGAGACGCCTCGAGGAAGAGCCCTCGCTCCGCCGGAACGGTGACCGACCCTCCAACGAGATGCCCCAGCGACGACGTGTCGGCACCCAGTGGATGGACCCCCTGGATCACCATGGGCAGCTGGTTCGGATCCCCGACGAGCACGATGGATCGGGCGCAGGTCGCGGCGGCGACGAGGTTCGTCAGCGAGAACTGTCCGGCCTCGTCCACGAACAGGACGTCGAGGAACGGCTCGCCCGCTCCATCTGCGACGGCGTCGAGCTGGCGGCGGGCGAGGAGCCATGCCGTGCCGGCCAGGACATCGACGGTGCCCTCCCGGACGGCTCGCTCGACCGTGGGGTTGTCATCGCTCACGACGACGTCACCACCTGGGGGAAGGTGAGCGTCGAGATCCTTCGCCTTCTGGAGGATCCGGACCCGCACCGGCTCCTGTTCGGCTGCCACCGCCACCTCCTCGAGGAGGTTCGTGATCGTCTTGTGCGACTGGGCGGTGACCGCCACCCGGCGCCCGGCACCGACGAGGGCCGTGATCATTCGCGCGGCCGTGTAGGTCTTGCCGGTCCCGGGCGGTCCCTGGATCGGCAGCACGCCGCGATCGAGCGCGAGGCCGAGGCGGCGCGCCGCGCCCACGATGTCCTCGCCGTCCCGCGCGCGCGCCTCGCCGTCGCCGCCCTCGATCCGTGGCGGCCGCCGCAGGAGGAGCTTGGCGATCGCCGGGTAGCGGCTCCCCTCCCCGAACCCGTGGGCGATGACGTCGTCGGCCACCCGAAGGAGGGCGTCCTTCATGGCGCGGCTGTCGATCGGGGTCGGCCCGATGAGCGCGAGCGGATGCGACCCATCACCGCCGGCGCGAGCGAGATCGATGGTGCCGCGGGTGTCGTCCAGCCCGACGACCTCACCGGCCGCGCCGCCGGTTCCGTGGTCCAGTGGCTTGTCACCCAGCTTGAACGGATGGTCCTGCGGCTCGAAGCGAAAGCGCCGGACGCGCCGGCGCCCGAGCGGCGGCAGTTCGAGTTCGAAGGCAAGCCCGCCGAGAGCGTCCCGCTCGGTGACCAGTTCCTCCACCGTGAGGTCGTCTTTCAGCTCGAACCAGCGCCACCACTGGGCCTTTTCTTCGCGGCGATGCCAGTCGAGCAGGTCTGCGAGGAGACGCCGGGCAACGGCCGAGTCGCCGATGTCGTCCGGGGCGAGCCCCTCAGTCAGCGCGGTGACGCGAGCCGCGACCTTCGCCTCCCACTCGGAGAGCCCTTCGCTGGGCTCGCCCGAGTCTCCGGTCGGTCGCCTCCAGTCGAGATCCGGCCAGCGATCGACGGCCTGGGCGCGGCGCTCCTCAAGCCAGCTTCGGAG
>JBKJVO010000270.1:0-3053 GCA_046717305.1 Candidatus Limnocylindrales bacterium | reverse complement strand
ACAGCCGCACACCCCGAGTCATCGGGCGCCGGCCCCCACGGGGTCGGGCACCGTGGCGGGGGGGTGCTCCAGGAGCGGCGGGGTCCACGCCCAGGCGGCGCCGTGGTGCTTCCCAACGGCACCGTGCCGGGCGGCCTCCACGCGCAGGGGCAGGCCGAAGATCTCGATGAACCCGACGGCCGAGGCGTGATCGAAGGCGTCGCCCTCGTCGTAGGTCGCGAGGTTCTTGTCGTACAGGGACAAGGGCGAGCGGCGCCCCGCCACGATCGACGAGCCGTGATCCAGTCGCATCCGGACCTCGCCGGAGACGACTCGCTGCGACGACGCCACGTACCCACGCAGATCGCGGTGCAGCGCGGAGAACCACAGACCGTCGTAGGTCAGCTGCGCGTGCTCGTTGGCCACGAGACGGTTGAACCGGAGCGTGTCCTTCGACAGCGTCAGCCCCTCCAGCGCACGATGCGCGGCGTGGAGGATCGTCGCGGCCGGCGTTTCGTAGATCTCGCGGCTCTTGATCCCCACGAGCCGGTCCTCGACGTGATCCACACGCCCCACCCCGTGCGCGCCGCCCAGATCGTGGAGCCGCTCCACGAGCGCGACCGGTTCCAGAAACTCCCCGTCGAGCGAGACGGGGATTCCGCCCTCGAACGCGATGACGACCTCGACCAATGACGGCGCGTCCGACGGATTCACCGTCCACTCGTAGACATCGGCCGGCGGGCTCACCCACGGGTCCTCCAGGATGCCGGTCTCGATCGAGCGGCCCCACAGGTTGACATCGATCGAGTAGGGCGAGGACTTCGTGATCGGAATCTCGATCCCTCGCTCGGCGGCGTAGTCGATCTCCTGGTCGCGCGTGAGGCCCATCCCGACTCGCATCGGGGCGACGACGCTCAACCCCGGATCCAGGGCGTGAACGGCGACATCGAACCGGACCTGGTCGTTGCCTTTGCCGGTGCAGCCGTGAGCGACGGCGTCGGCGCCCTCTTTCTGGGCCACTTCGACGAGGAGCTGCGCGATCAGCGGCCGCGCCAGCGCCGTCGCCAGCGGATACGCGCCCTGATAGAGCGCGTTCGCCTGGAGGTGCGGCCAGACGAAGTCGGTCACGAACCGCTCGCGCGCGTCCACGACGTACGCACGCGAGGCGCCGGCCGACATCGCTCGATGCTCCACGCCAGGGCGGAGCGAGCCGCCGCCGACATCCACCGTGAGCGTCACGACCTCGACGTCGTGCTGCTCCTTCAGCCACGCCACGGCGACGGACGTGTCCAGCCCGCCCGAGTAGGCGAGCACGACCTTCTTCATCGGGTTCCCTCCCAGCCGGCGCCCAGGGGGACCGGCGACTGCAGTTCGGTGAAGCGGGCGAGCCACCGCTCGAGGGCGGCGTCGTCCGCGAAGAGCACGAGGAGCGTGTTGTCACCGGCGACCGTCCCGACCTGTTCGGTGAGCGTGGACTCGTCGATCGCCTGCGCGATGACACTCGCGGTCCCCGGCGTCCCGGTGAGAACGAGGATGAGCCCGCTCCGGCCGGCGGCGATCGGGATGTCGATGAGAATTCGGCGGAGCCGCTCATCGCGATCGACGGGGGAGCTGGGGAGATCGTCCGCGACGACATACACGTGCCGCTCGCCGCGCCAGGCCTTGGCGAGACCGAGCTCGGCGATATCGCGCGAGACGGTCGCCTGGGTCACGGCAAAGCCGAGGGCCGCGAGGCGATCCGCGAGCTCCTGCTGGCTCGAGATCATCTCCCGCGCGACGACTTCCCGGATCGTCCGCTGACGGTCCCGCTTTGCGGCGGGGGGTGGGCCGGACGACGGCGTGGCCTTCACGCCGCGCCAACCTGGGCGGATCGGGATGACGTGAGCCGCGTCCCGAAGGTGGGGTCGTCGAGGGCGCGGGCAAGCGCGCCATCGGCGGAGGCGTCGGCGATGATCGCCTCTGTCCCCTCCCACGCAAGCGCACCGAGCGCCGCGCGGATCTTCGGGACCATTCCGGCGGCGATGACCCCGCCGTCGATGAGCGCCTCGGCCTCCGAGGCCGTGAGCGTGTCCAGCTTGCGGCCGTTCGAATCCCGGACCCCGTCCACGTCCGTCAGCAGGACGAGCTGCCGCGCCCCGATCCCGGCGGCAATCCCGGCCGCGACGTCATCCGCGTTGACGTTGCAGACAATTCCGTGCTCGTCGCGGGCGAGCGGCGCGACAACCGGAACCTGGCCGGCGACCAGGAGTGCATCGAGCAGGTCGCGCCGGAGCCCGACGACGCGGGCAACAAAGCCGAGGTCCTCGACCCGCTCGGCGACGAGGAGTCCGCCATCGACACCGGACAGTCCGACGGCATCCACGCCGAGCGCACGGAGCCCCGAGACGAGCTCGCTGTTGATAACGCCGCGAAGGACCGCGGCGGCGACCTCCAGGGAGGCGGCGTCGGTAACGCGGAGACCGCCCCGGAACTGTGACACGACGCCCATCCGGTCGAGCCATTCGGTGAGCCGCTTCCCGCCACCGTGGACGAGGATCACGGGCCGCCGACGAGCCAGCGCGGCGACTTCGGACAGGACCTGTGCCTGGTCCGAGATCGTGGTGCCGCCCAGTTTCACGACCACGATCTCACTCACGTCGTGTACTCCGAGTTCTCGCGGACGTAGGCCTCGGTGAGGTCGCAGCCGAAGGCCTCCCCCGAGCCGACCCCGATCCCGAGGTCCAGGCGGATGGTGATCTCGGCGGCGTGCATCGAGGCCCGGGCGGCGGCACGATCGAACGCCTGTGGGCCGCCGGCCGTGCCGTCGAAGACGAGGTGGCCGGCGATCGCGATCTGGAGGCGATCCGGGTCGAGCGAGACGGGCGTCCCGCCCCGGAGGAAGGCCTGCTCCGGGGGCAGGCCGGCGGCGGCGAGCACGGGCGGGTCGGCCAGGCGGGCGTTACCGGCCGCCCCGGCGACCCGACCCCAGTTGGGATCCTTGCCGTGGGCGGCGGCCTTCACGAGGCTGCTCGAGATGACGGCCCGGGCCACGGCGCGGGCGTCCGCGTCGTCCGCGGCGCCGGTGACCTGGCAGG
>JBKJVO010000269.1:0-7843 GCA_046717305.1 Candidatus Limnocylindrales bacterium | reverse complement strand
GCCCCGGCGGGCGCGGCCCCGGCCGGCGGCGGCCCACCGGACGTGAGCTCGATGAGGTGCTTCACGGCCGGCGTCTGGACCACGAGGGCATATCCGAGGGCGATCGCCCAGAGCAGGATGCCGGCCTGGAGCCAGACGGCTTTCCCGAGATCGACGTTGCCCGTGAAGATCAGGCCGACGCCGGTGATTCCCTGCACGATCGCGAGCGGGATGATGCGCTGCTTGGCGATCGCCTCGCCGACCCGCAGGGCGAAGTTGACGTGCATCGGCTCCTTCCCGCCCATCGCACCGATGATCGGCATCGCGAAGCTCGGCCCAAACGCGATGATCGCGCCGAGGACGTGCAGGAAGAGAAGGAAGTGGAAAGGGTCCATGCGTGCCTCCTGGCGCGCGGTCGAACTCGTCGTCGCGCGTCGCTGCTTGGGGTGGACGCACCGGCCCCGGCCGGCACACGCTCGTTGTCACGATCCTAGCGCGCCGGCGACCCGGCGATTCGCCGTTCGCGGCGTCGATGGACGCTCGGTTCAGTGACCCTTCGCGTCGTGCGCGTGCCCATACCCGACCCGATACCCGGCGACCAGCCGACCGACCTCCTCGAGCGAGGTGACGCCCGCCGTCGCGAGACCGCCCAGGTCGTCGCGGCGGTGATGGAGGTCCGCCTCAAGGTCTCCCGTCCGCCGCCCGAGCCGGGCCGCGATCTCCGGCAGGACGCCCCAGGCAAAGTGCTCGAATGCCTGACGGCGCGCGTCCCAGGTCGCCAGGACGGCGGGCCCGAGCAGCTGCGCATGCCCGTGCTCATCGCGATGAAGCGGCCGAACGTAATGCGCGGCCGTGACCCGGATCGGAGGCGCCGGCGCCATGGCCGGATCGGCGGCCGTCACGGGCGCCGGCGGATCCGCACCGAGGACCAGCACGCAGCCAAGGAAGGAGAGCTCGTCTTCCGACAGGCCGACCGGCGGCGCGGCGCCCAGCTCGTCATACACCGCCTGGAGGGAGTCTCCGCGGGCGACGCCACCCGGCCTGTCCCCATGAACCAGCTCGCGCGCGCTCCGGGCCGCGAGCGGGGCCCCGAGATCCGCAGCGTCGAGGCCCGCGAGCCCCAGGTCGGGGCGCAGCGAGGCCATGATGCCCCGCAGCACGGCCGAGGCGACGCCCTGCGCCACGAGCTCCGCGGGAGCCGCGACCACCACTGGAATCCGACCCTCCAGGAGCACCCAGACGAGTGCTGCGAGCTCCGCGTCCAGCGTGCCGCGCCGCACCAGCTCCACGATCGACGGCGGCTCGCCGGGCACGGCAGGTGCAGGCGCGGGACGGCCGAGATCCGGAAGGTCCATTGCCTCGGAGCGTAGCCGAGGCCACGGCGGGCCGCTTCGGCGCCGCCTGAGCACGCCACCCGCGGCCGCCTTGCGTCTCGCGCAAACAACATTCGCCCTCGATGGCCGACGACCCTCGACCTCGTCGAACCTTGCGTCTGGCGCAACGTGCCTCGTACGTGTGCCCTGAACGGAGGTTACGATCTCGGCGATGACCGTCCGCGTCGTCCCCTTGACCCCGGATACGTGGCCCGCTCTCGAGGCGCTGTTCCGTGAGGGCGGCGATCCTCGGTCGTGCTGGTGCCAGTTCTGGCGGCTTCGATCGAAGGACTTCGGGGCGGCCAAGGTGCCCGAGCTCCGGGCGCGGCTGCGAGCGCAGGCGGAAGGCGACCTCCCACCGGGGCTCGTTGCGCTCGAGCTGAGCGGGCCCGGCGTTGTTCCCGACCCCGGCGAACGCGCAGTCGGCTGGGTCAGCCTGGGTCCGCGAGCCGATTTCGAACGGATCGTCCGGTCCAAGGTAATCCCGACCATTGATGACCGACCCGTCTGGTCGATCGTGTGCTTCGCGGTGTCCGGCTCGGCGCGGGGACGCGGTGTCGCGCGGGCGCTCCTCGACGGGGCGATCGCGCATGCCACGGCGAACGGCGCCGAGGCGCTCGAGGCCTACCCGGTCGTCGTCGATGCCGGGGAGGGCATCCACCCGGGATCCGCATTCACCGGCACGCTCCCGATGTTCGAGCGCGCAGGGTTCAGCGTCGTCGCGGACCGCGCCTCGGATCCCGCGGCGTCACGGCTGCGGGTCGTCGTCCGCCGCGAACTCGGGTGACGGCGCCCCGTCCGCGGCCCCGGCCTCCGATTACCGGAAGCTGAACTCAGTGCTCCTGCTCGTCCCGTCGAGGAAGGTGAGCGTGAGCCCCCGGCACCCCGTCCAGGCCTTGTTCGTCTTCCAGACGTACGTGTATTGGCCGTTCCCGGCGCTATACGAGAGCGTGGCACTTCCCGGCTCGACCGTCTGTTCCACGACGTCCAGCGGATCTCCACCGACGCACGGGACCGCCTGCGACGAGGGCGAGCCAGACTCGAAGATCGACAGCCCGAAGTCCCCGCCCAGGCCGAACCGGACCGGCACGGCACTCCCCGCCTTGACGACGTTGACCACCGGGGCGTTGTCCACGGGCGCGAAGAACCCGGAGAAGGACATCGGCGGCCGACCCGCGATGGCGAACGGCGAGAACGATGTGACCGTGCCGCAGATCTTGTGGTTCACCGGGTCCGGGTAGCCGGGCAGCGTGGCATCGACCCATGCCCCAGCCACGTAGTGCATCAGTCGCAGGGCAGATTCGGGCGGGTTGAATGAAGTCGGGCTGTAGGTGAAGCAGACCTCCGCGCTCGTGAACGTCGCAGTCGTGCTCAGCTCGTAATAGATCGGCGGGTCGCCAAACGAGAAGCCTGCCGGCGCCACCGGGCCGGTCGAGCTGCTCGCGAGCGTGGTTGTCCCTGCGGCGGTGACCGACGCGAACGTGATCGTGACCGGGGCGATACCCGTCGTCGAGTCGGGCGGCGCGACCGCCACAGCCGTGCCTGTCGGCGTCGAACGGGACGGTGTGGCCGGCAGGGTCACCTCGACGAGGGCGTTGGTGAACGAACCGATCGGGTCGCCGGCCAGGTATCTCAGGGCCGGGCCCGTAATCGAGCACGAGGCCCGGTCGGCCGATCCGACTGATCCGGGCGGACCGTCGTCTGGCGTCGACACGCACGTTCGTTTCGGGCCTCCTGGGCGCTCCGGCCCAATCCCGGGCCAGTTGGTCAACGATACTCTCGGGCGCAATAGCGGCGTTGACATCCGGCGATTGCCCTGGACCCGCGCAGCCGGCCCTTCACTTCAAGACGCTGGCCGGGGCCAGAACGCAGCGCGACCACGTCGACCCAGCTTCCCGATAAGCCGTGGCAAAGCGGCCGCGGGCACGATGGGCGCATGGCTGCCCATGACAAGCCGGCCGATCGCGGGGCGCGGCGAGCGCGAGCCATTCGCATCCAGCTCGGGCGCGAGGTCCACGAAGGGCGCGTCGACCGTGGTCTGTCGCTCGCCGAGGCAGGTGGGGCGGTCGGGATTTCGGCCTCGCAGGTAAGCCGGATCGAGCGGGGGCTTGTTCCGAACGTCTCGATTGCTACGATCGTGGAGCTGCTCGAGGTCGTTGGTCTGGAGCTGTCGGCGCGCGCCTATCCCGGGAGCGGTCCGATCCGCGACGCGGCACATCTTCGTTTGCTCGATGCGTTCCGCAATCGCCTGCACCGCTCCGTCCGGTGGGCCACCGAGGTGCCACTGCCGGTCCCCGGCGACCTCCGCGGCTGGGATGCCCAGATCTCGACATCCGGATGGCGCTACGGCGTGGAGGCCGAGACTGCCCCGCGGGACGCCCAGGCGCTCGAACGCCGGATGCAGCTCAAGGCGCGCGACGGTCAGGTAGACGGCGTGATCCTGCTCCTGCCGGACACGCGGGCAGCGCGACTCTTCCTGGAGAGTGCCGGCTCGCACCTCGCGCCGGCGTTCCCGGTTTCCGGTCGCCGGGCATTGGAACTCCTGGGCGCCGGCGTTGATCCCGGCGGCGGTGCGATCGTCGTGGTCCGGGTTCCTCCGCGGCCGGGCACGCCGTAGCACCCCGTCCGGCACCTCCGGGACTCCCTTGCATGTGGCGCAAACAACTTCGCTCGACCACCGCTCTTGGATCCCACGGTCGTTGAATTCTTGCGTTGAACGCAAAGATCAGGACGAATCAGTCGTGAGCCAGGGGCCACGGGGCCGATCCCCGGCAATTCGTTGCGTCACGCGCAAAGCATTGACGGGCCGGAGGCCCAGTGCCTGAGTTGTTTGCGTTTGACGCAACGTCAGAACGGATCTTTGCGTCACGCGCAAGGAAACGACGATTCCGGCCCGATCGAGGCCCGGGAGCCCGCCGACGCGCCGCCGCGCTCGTGCCCCGGCCGTCTGCGTCCGCCCCGCGCCCCGCTGACGGGCGCCCGGCGTCCCCCACTCCCCCTCTACTCGAGGTAATCCTTCAACTTGCGCGACCGGGAGGGGTGACGGAGCTTGCGGAGTGCCTTCGCCTCGATCTGGCGGATGCGCTCACGGGTGACGTTGAACTCCTTGCCCACTTCTTCGAGCGTCCGGGCCCGCCCGTCCTCCAGGCCGAACCGCAACTGGAGCACGCGCCGCTCGCGGCCCGTCAGTGAGTCGAGGACCGCCTCCACCTGCTCCTTGAGCAGCTGATGCGATGCGGCCTCGGCCGGGGCGAGCGCTCCCCGGTCCTCGATGAAGTCGCCGAGGTGGGAGTCCTCCTCCTCACCGATCGGCGTCTCCAGGGACACCGGCTCCTGGCTGACCTTGATGATCTCGCGGACCTTCTCGGGCGTGACCTGGACCTCCTGGCCCTTGGACATCGCCTCGGCGATCTCCTCGACCGTCGGCTCCCGGCCGAGCTCCTGCAGGAGCTGCCTCGACACACGAATCAACCGGTTGATCGTCTCGACCATGTGGACGGGGATCCGGATCGTGCGGGCCTGGTCCGCGATGGCGCGGGTGATCGCCTGCCGGATCCACCACGTGGCATAGGTCGAGAACTTGAAGCCCTTCTCGAAGTCGAACTTCTCGACCGCGCGGATCAGGCCGATGTTCCCCTCCTGGATCAGGTCCAGGAAGCTCATGCCACGCCCGATGTACTTCTTCGCGATTGACACAACGAGCCGGAGGTTGGCCGAGGTCAACTGCTCCCGCGCATCACGCCCGATCTTCACGAGCTCACCCTTGCGGTGGGCGAGCTTCGTGTTCCTGGGAACCTCGGGGTCCTGGCCCATGCGCTTGAGGAGGTCCGCGTCGCGGCCGGATGTGACCCACCGCTCCAGCGCCGGGAACGCCACGCCGTCGCGGGTCCAGTCATAGATCGCCCGCAGGCCCACGTTGTCCCGCGAGTCCAGATCCCCGTTGTGGACCGCGAAGTAGGCCCAGTCCAGCAGCTTGAGGAATGCGTCGGCCGGCGTCCCTGCCTCTGCCTTGCCCTGGAGCGCCGCCTCGTACCCGGCCAGGAGCTTGCGCGCCTCCTTCAGGAGGTGCGTCGTGCCCTCCGACTGGACGTCGCGGCCGGCCTTGATGAGATGAAAGTCCGGGTTCGAAACGAGCAGGTCTGCCGCGTCCTCGTGCGAGATGGCATCCCGGACCAGCCGGTGCGCCTCCTCGCCGAGCGGCAACCGGTGCTGCGGCTTCAGGGTCCGGGTCTTGGTCTCCGTGTTGTGGGTCGTCCATTCGTGCAGCGAGACGATCCCCTTCCACGGCTCGTCCACGAGCTGCTCCCCGAGCTCGATCGCCTTGGCCAGGACGACCTCTTCCTCGGCGGTCAGCAGAGCGACCTTGCCGATCTCCTTGAGGTACATCCGGACCGGGTCGTCGATGCCGATCATGTCGGCCGAGAGCGCCTCGAGCTCCTCCGCGGTGGGCTCTTCGAGCTCGGCGGGATTGAGCTTGGCCGGCGCATCCGTGGGCAGCTTCGGATCGAGCGGGTCGGGCTCGTCGGTCACGACCTCGACGCTCACCTCATCGGCGTCGGCCCCGAGCGGCGCCGGCGCGAGGTCCTCCTCCTCCTCGTCGTCGTCCGAATCCTCATCGTCGTCGTCGGCGGCCTTCGGGCGAATGCCGGCGAGCTTTGCTTCCTCGAGGTCCGCCTTTCCCCGGCGCGGGCGAGTGAGGACGGCTTCGACGAGCTGCTGGTCGAGCGGATCCATCGGCATGGCGGCTACTACCTCCTGGCGGGGTTTGCGGGTTCGATGTCGTGGTCACGGGCGGCCCGATCGGCGGGTCGCGCGAGGAGATGGGCCTGGTCGCGGCGTCGATGGAGCGAGCGCCGCTGCTCGTTGATGGCCTGGCTGTCGTGCAGGAGGCGGCCGGCGGACTCGAGGTCGCCGGTCTGCTCTGCTTCGGCGAGGGCGTTCTGGGTGAATTCGGAACGGTCGTCGAGCGCGCGCTCCTCGAGGTCGATGACGAGGCGGTCGATTTCGTAGAGGAGATCCGGCTGCGAGAGCTCCCGCGGGTTCGGGTCGCGGCGCGCGACGACCGCCTGCGCGAGGGCCGCGGTCTCCGGGTCCAGTGCCTGCACGAGGGCGGTCAGGCTGAACGGGGGTGGCACGCCGGCGTCGTCCGGCTCACGGGCGAGTACGAGGGCGCGGAAGAGCTCGCGGGCGACCGTGTTCGGGAGCTGGTCCGGCCCGATCGCGTCCGTGATGCGGACCTGGATCTCGGGGACGAGCAGCATCAGCCGGAGCAGCTCCTGCTCCTGGGGCAGGACGCCGCGGAGGATGTCGGTCACGCGGAAGGCGTCCGGCGCCGAGGTCACCGTCTCCGCGTTGATGCGCGTGCCCGCATCAACCCCGCCGCTGATGCGGACGGTCGCGTCGTAGGCCGTCGCCATTGCTCCTGCCGGCCGCGCCAGCCCGGTCGCCGTGCGCCCCCCGTGGAGCACCTCGAGCAGCACCCGCTCCTCCACCCCGGACACCTGGCGGACGCGCTGGAGCCAGCCGTCGCGCATCACCGGGTTCGGGACGGCGCGGATCGTTGGCATCAGGGCATCCACGAAACGCGCCTTGCCGCCGGGGGTCTTGAGGTCGTAGGTCCGGGCGTAGGTATCGATGAGGTAGTCCACGATCGGCTGGGCCGTCCGGACCTCCTCACGCCAGAGATCCGGCGATTCCCGAACGACCTCGTCCGGGTCCTTGCCGTCGGGCAGGCGGACGACGCGAACCTCGTCCAGCTCCACCCCGGATTCCGTGGCCGCGAGCTGCCCGATCAGGCCCTCCAGCGCCTGCACGCCGAGCGTCCCGGCCTTCTGCCCCGCCGCATCGACGTCATAGGCGAGCGCGATCCTCTTCGCGTAGCGGGTCAGGAGGGCGACCTGACCGGGCGTGAGCGCGGTCCCCAGCGACGCGACGACGTTGTCGAAGCCCGCCTGGTGGGCCATGAGCGCGTCCGTGTAGCCCTCCACGATCACCGCCTGGCCGGCCTTGCGCATCGAGCCCTTGGCCTTGTCGATGAGGTAGAGCGTCCGGCTCTTGTCGAAGAGCGCGGTCGCGGGCGAGTTGAGGTACTTGGGGCCGGTGTCGCGCGGATTGCCCCGGGCGTCCTCCCCCTCCTTGCCCAGGATCCGGCCGCCCAGCCCCACCGCGGCGCCATTCTGGTCCCGGATCGGGAAGAGGACGCGGCCGCGGAACCGGTCGATGACGCCCACGCCGCGCGACGCGGACCGGCCCTGGGACGCGAGGCCCACCTCCACGAGCTCGTCGGGCTTGATCCCCCGCTTCTCCACGAGGCGGCGGCTCATCGTGTCCCAGCCGTCCGGCGCCCAGCCCAGCTGCGCGGCCTCGATCGTGGCGTCCGTGAAGCCGCGGCCGCGGAGGTAGTCAAGCGCCGGGGCGCCCAGCTTCGTGGCGGTCAGGACCTGGTGGTAGAACGCGATCGAGGTCTCCAGGATGTCGCGCAGGCGGGCCCG
>JBKJVO010000268.1:0-7451 GCA_046717305.1 Candidatus Limnocylindrales bacterium | reverse complement strand
GAGACTCCACCCATGGCTGCGCTTCTTCACCCGCGCGCGCGTCGCGCCTCGAACCGAACCCGTTCCCCGTTTGTCGCCGTCCTGCTCGTTTCGCTCCTCGCGCTCCTCGCGGCGTGCGGCTCGTCGGCGGTCGTCCCGACGGTCCCGCCGGATGCGACATCGTCAACGGTGCCCGCCGTCACGGCGACCGCGCCCCTCCCCACCGCCACCCCCGCCCCGACGTTCCCGCTGACGATCACCGACGACGAGGGCACCGCGGTCGCCATCCCGTCCGAGCCGCAGAAGATCGTGTCGCTCACCCCGGCCGCCACGGAGACCCTCTTCGCCATCGGGGTCGGCGACCGTGTCGTGGCGAAGGTCGAGGACATCGCCGCCTACCCGCCGGAAGCGGACGGCCTGCCGATCGTCGCGACCTTCGAGGGCGTGCTCGTCGAGCAGATCGTCTCGCTGGAGGCCGATCTCGTGATCGCCGGCGGCAACTTCTTTACGCCCCCGGACGCGATCGTGCAGCTCCGAAGCGTGGGAATCCCTGTCGTGGTCCTGTATGCGGGGAGCATCGAGGAGGCGCTCGCCGGCATCGAGCTCCTCGGGATCGCCACGGGAGCCGCCGACACGGCCGCCGACCTGACGGCCTCGATGCGCACCGAGTTCGACCAGCTCGCGGCGTCAACCGCCGGGCTCGTCAGGCCGAAGACCTTCTACGAGATCGACGCGACCTCGAAGATCTACACGGTGCCCCTCGGGTCGCTCTACGCCGAGATGCTCGAGCTCGCCGGCGCTGACCCGATCACGACCAACGAGAGCTACGAGATCTCGCTCGAGGAGCTCATCGCGGCGGATCCGGAGGTCATCCTCCTCGGCGACGACGCCGACTACACGACCGCCGCCGACGTCGCCGCGCGCCCCGGGTGGAGCGGGATCCGGGCCGTGCTCGACGGCAAGGTCCTGCCGATCCCGGAGTACGTCCTGGTCACGCGCCCCGGCCCACGCCTGGCCGAGGGGCTCCGGGCCCTGATCCGGGCCCTCCATCCCGAGGTCCTCGGCTGACCGTGTCCCCCGGATCGGCGATCCTCATTGGGCGCACCGGCTCGGCCGGCCGGGCCGCCGTGGCGCGGCGGCCGATCGCGGTCGCGGCCATCGGGCTGGCCGTCCTCACCGTCGCGCTCGTCATGGGGATCGCCGCCGGGACGGTCCCGATCCCGCCCGGCGACACGATCGGGATCATCGGGCGCCGCCTGCTCGGGCTGGACATCGTGCCAACGTGGAGCGCCGCGGCGGAAACGATCGTCATCGAACTCCGACTGCCCCGGGTCCTCAGCGCGATGGTCGTCGGCGGGGGCCTGGCGGTCGCCGGCGCGACGTTCCAGGGCCTGCTCCGGAACCCGCTCGCGGACCCGTACGTGCTGGGCACGGCGTCCGGCGCCGCGCTGGGGGCCGCGATTGCGGTGCTGATCCCCGTGCGGGCGCTCATCCTCGAGTTCGGGCTGCTCCACGGCCTCGCGTTCCTGGGGGCGCTCGGGGCCGTGTTCGTGGTCTACAAGCTGTCGCGGATCGGCGCGAGCTCGCCGATGACGAGCCTCCTCCTGACCGGGTACGCGGTGAGCTCATTGCTGGCCGCCGGCCTCGCGATGGCGATGTACCTGTCCGGGGCGGGCCTCCGCCAGATCTTCTCGTACCTGCTCGGTGGATTCGACGCATCGTCCTGGGGGCGGCTCGCGGTCGCGGCACCGCTGATCGCGCTGGCGTCGCTCGGGATCCTGCTCCGGGCGAGATCGCTCAACGGAATGCTCCTCGGGGAAGAGGCGGCCTCCCACCTTGGTGTGGACGTTCGACGCGAGCGGGCGATCCTCCTCGCGCTCGCCTCGCTGGCCACCGCCGCCGCGGTCGCCGTCTCCGGCCTGATCGGGTTCGTGGGGCTCGTGGCGCCGCACGTGATCCGGCTGATCGTCGGCCCGAATGCGCGGCTCGTCCTGCCGCTCGCCGCGCTCCTCGGCGCGAGCCTCATGGTCGGCGCGGACCTCGCGGCGCGGCTGCTCGGGGAGATCCCCGTCGGCGTCGTGACCGCGGTGATCGGCGCACCCTTCTTCCTCGCCCTCCTGCGCCGCACCCGGTCCGGGTACGAGTTGTGATCCGGCTGGACGGTGTCACGGTCCTGTACCGGGAGCGGGCGGCGCTCCGCGATATCAACCTGCAGATCGACGCCGGCGAGCGGGTCGCGATCATCGGCCCGAACGGGGCGGGGAAGTCCACGCTCCTCAGGGTCGTCGCGGGCCTGCTCCGTCCCGCGACCGGGACCGTCGAACTCGCGGGCGATCGGGTGGATCGGCTCGATCGGCTCGCGATCGCCCGACGGCTGGCCGTCGTGCCCCAGCTGCCTGTGCTCCCGTTCGCGACGACGGTGGAGGAGGTCGTCGCCCTGGGGCGGCTGCCGCACGAGCACCCCGTCCGCGGCATGCGACCCGGCGATCGGGCCGCAGTTGCCGCGGCGATCGAGCGGGTCGGCGTCGGCCATCTCCTCGGCCGCGACGCCCGCGAGCTGTCCCTCGGGGAGCGCCAGCTCGTCCTCCTCGCGATGGCGGTCGCGCAGGCCGCCCCGGTGCTGGTCCTCGACGAACCGACCGTCCACCTGGACCTCCGGCACCAGGTCGAGGTCATGGATCTCGTGGGTGACCTCAACGCCCGTGACGGGACGACAATCCTCGCCGTCCTGCACGACCTGGGGCTCGCGGCCCATTTCTTCCCGCGACTCGTGCTCCTCGACCGCGGCCGGATCGTCGCCGACGGGCCGCCTGCCGAGGTTCTCGCCCCGGATCGGATCCGCGACGTCTTCGGCGTGGACCCATCGTTCGTCCGGATCGGCGTCTGAGCCGTCGCCCGTCCCGTGGCCCGTGCTACGCTCGGGCCGTGATCCGAGCGCGCGCGGGCCTCGCGGATTCGCGACCGGCCCGACTCTGTTTCTCGATGCTTGCTGCGGCGGTCCTCCTGGCCGCCTGCGCGACGGCGCCGTCCACCGGCCCGACTGGGACGCCCGGGCCCGACGCGTCCGCGACGGCGAGCAGGACGCCGGCCGGCTCGGAAACACCGACAGCGACCGCCGTCGTGAGCCCCGGTCCAACCGATCTCCCGAACGCAACGCCGGGCGTTCCCACCGCGCCCCCCGGATCCCAAGAGGCGGGCTGCAGCGGGAGCGACGCGCACCGCCTGTTCTTCGTGGAGGCGGCCGCCGCGATGAGCTGGCCGGTGTACTGCGCGGTCCTCCCCGACGGCTGGTTCCTCGAAGATGGGAAGTACCGGCAAGCCGACGGCGGACGGCTCGACGTCACGTACCGCGGCCCGGGTGACGCGCGTCTGTCGCTCGCGGAGGGCAACGTGTGCGGGGGTGCGGATGTCGAGGCCTGTGCTCCGCGAGATGCGGTCATCGGGCCCGCGGCGTTCGGTGACCAGGAGGGCGAGCTCGGCCGGCTCGCCAACGGCCTCGTCCTGGACGTGGATCGCGGCGCGAACCCGTCCTGGCGCGCGACGGGGCTCGGTCTGTCCGAGGAGGCGTTCCGCGCCATCTGCGCCGCGCTGGTGCTTGCCGAAGGCTGACGCGCCGGGCTGACGCGCCGCCCTCGGGCTGACGCGCCGCCTCGGGCTGACGCGCCGCCTCGGGCTGACGCGGTGCACCTCGACCCCGGGTCGCTAGCCGAGCGCGGCCTCCGCAAGGGAAGCCGCGGCGTCCGCCGTCCGCGCCGGATCCCCGCCCCGCCCGATCAGGATCGCCGTCGCCCCGAATCCGGCCACCGGGCCGGCCGCGGCAATCGTCCGGACGGCCGTGACGGCCGTCTCGAGCGAGATCCCGTTCGGCTCGGGCATCGCGAACGCCCAGTCGCCGGAGGCGTCCAGCGCGTCCATGTCGAAGGCGACGTAGAAGGCGTCCACGCGCGTGGCGACGACACGGGCCCAGGCGCCGAGCGCGGCCATGCCCGCGTCCGTGCCGAGCATCCCGGCGCCGAAGTGCGCGACGCGGCTTGCCGCGAGCATCCGCGACTCCGTCTCGTCGAGGACCTGGCCGCCCAGCAGGGCGGCATCGCCGGCGTCCGCCGTCGGGGCGTCGCAGGCCGCGAGGAGGTCCGGATCCCCGTGCCCGACGATCATCGCGAAGGGCATGCCCCAGACGTTGCCCGAGGGCGTGGTTTCGGGCGTGTTGAAGTCCCCGTGGGCATCGAACCAGGCAATCGCCAGGCGCCCCTCGGGCCGGGCGCGGCGAAGGCCGGCCATCGCGCCGGCGTGGGAGGTGCAGTCGCCGCCGAGGAGGAGCAGCCGTGCGCCCGGCCCGACGGCCGTGAGCGCGTCGCCGACGTGCGCCGCGAGTCGCGGGAGGTAGGCGCAGATCAGCGCCCGGTTCTTCGCCCGCGGGTCCGGATCCGGAGCCCAGCCGGGATCGTTCGGCACGTCGCCGGCATCGAGGAGCGTCGCGTCCGCGAGGCCGGGTCGCGACACGAGCCGGTCCACGATCCTGAGCGCGCGCAGTTCGCGCGGCGTCCGCTCCATGCCGTCGAAGTGCCCGCCGAGCGCGGTCGGGGATCCTACGATAACGATCGATCCGGTCATGCCGCAGAGGATACGGCGCCCGAAGGTCGCGACACCGGACGCTGAAGCCGACGACCGGGCATGATGCGGCCATGCGCATCGCCGACTTCGAGCTGGAGCGCTACTTCGCCCGCTGGGAGTTCGCCGTGCGGCATCTCCTCTGCGCGAGCGACGTCGAGGGCTGGCCGATGGGCGAGCTCCTTGCCCTCGCCGACGAGGAGACGACGGCTCTCTGGCGCGATCTCAGGCTCGGCTATACGGAGGCGCCGGGGCACCCGCTCCTCCGCCGCGAGATCGCCGGCCTGTACGACACCGCGGACCCGGAGGATGTCCTCGTCCTGTCCGGCGCGGAGGAGGGCATCTTCGCGCTGCTGAACGTGCTCCTCGGCGCGGGCGACCACGCGATCGTCACCTGGCCGGGTTACCAGAGCCTGTACGAGGTGGCCCGCGCGTGCGGCGCCGACGTCACGCTCCATGAACTCCGAGAGGACGCCGGCTGGGCGATCGATATCGACACCCTCCGGCGCGAGGTCACGCCGCGGACACGGCTGATCGTCGTCAACGCCCCGCACAACCCGACCGGAATGCTCCCGGATCGCGGGACGTTCGATGCCCTCGTCGCGATCGCCGCCGAGGCGGATGCCCGCCTCCTCGTCGACGAGGTCTACCGATACCTCGAATTCGAGGAGGATGACCGGCTTCCCGCGGGCGTGGATGCCGGGCGCCACGTGATCTCGCTCGGCGTGCTGTCGAAGTCGTTCGCGATGGCTGGCCTGCGGATCGGCTGGCTCGCGACGCGGGACCGGGACCTCCTGGTACGGGTCGCCGCGTTCAAGGACTACACGACGATCTGTGCCTCGGCGCCGTCGGAGATCCTCGCGCTCATTGGGCTGCGAGCCCGCGACGCGGTCCTCGCCCGCTCCCGCGCCCTCGTGCTCGAGAACCTCGCCGCCGTGGACCAACTCTTCGGTCGGTGGCCGGAGACGCTCTCGTGGGTTCGGCCGCGCGGCGGATCGATTGGCTTCCCGCGCCTCCGCGCGGACCTCGATGTCGACCGGTTCTCGGCGGAGCTGGTCGAGGCCGAGGGGGTGCTGCTCCTGCCCGGCTCGCGGTTCGGGCATCCCGGCAATCATTTCCGGATCGGGTTCGGCCGGACGGATCTCGACCAGGCCGTCGCGGGCCTGGAGCGGCACCTGAGACGCGTTGTCCGCTGACCGGCAACATGGCCATTGCGCCAATTCGCGATGCCGCCACGCAACGCCGGTGCTGTGCCATTTCGACACCCGGGGACGGTTAGGCCAACATTCGACGCCTGAGGAGGCCGCCGCGCGGGTCTGACTGGCCCGGCCCAGCACGACTCGCGTTCCGGCTCGCGAGATTCGGGCCAGGATGGATCTCAGGACACCCCAGGACTTGGCCTTACCGTCTGCCGATGTCGATCTGGCACATTCGCGTGCCCGAGCGCTGGCGACACCGGCCCCCACTCACGACACGGCCGCCGAGCCATGGTTTTCGATCCCGACACGCGAGCCGCCGTGATCGCTCATCGCATCGTGGTGTTCGAGTCTGAAACTGACGCGCGAGGACCAGTCGTGGACGGGCGCGGTATCCGCACACGGTGCTGCCTCGAAACGGCGCCAGACGCACGCAGCCTCGTAGACCGATCCGACAGACGCGTCGGGGATGGGCAGTGCCTGCGCCAGCGGCCTACGGCTTCGATCGGTCCTGTTGCAGCAGGTAGACATTGCCGTCCGGCGCCCGGAAGAAGAACCACCCGAACCCGTCGTACGCGGCGTTGCCGAAGGCCTCCGCAGCCCAGATGACATCGCTGATCATCTCGGTCCCTGCCGCTTCAAGCTCAGCGCGGGCCTCGAGGAGGTCATCGACCGCGAACGCCGCGACCGGACCGTCGGAAGCAGCTGTCATCAGGCGCTCGTCCGAGTGGCCGGGACCGTAGATCTCGAAATAGTCGCGCGCGCCGGACTCGAGCGGAAAGATCGACCAATCCGCTTCCGCATGGGACGTCTGCAATCCCAGGACATCACGGACGAACGCTGTCATCGCCTCGAAATTCGAGGTCCGGACCCCGAGAAAGCTGATCCGGCGCACTTGCACGATTGATCCTCCGATGGGGCGTGAACAGCAGGCCGGGCGGCGCCGCTTCGTCAGGACGCGGGCGGGATCTCAGCGAGCCGTCCGTCCTGTTCGGCGAAGTCCCAGACGTCGATCGCCGGCGGCTCCACCCCGAGTGTCGTGAGGGCCGTGCAGATCTGGCTTCGATGATCGGTTCCGTGATGCAGCGCCTGCGCGATGCGGACGCCCATCGGTGCATGGCTCTCGGACCCGTCGTCGCGGTGCCTCACGACGACGAAGTCCGGATCGAGGTCCTCCGTCAGGAGCGCAGACCATGCGGCGCCGTTTCCTTCCATCACGGCTCGAAGCTCCGTGAGGTCCATGGCGTCCTCGTCGATGACGGGGCTGCGCCCACGGGTCAAGGCAAACAGGTACGAGGAGTCGGCGCCGACGATGTGGCGGATCGTGCCAAGGATCGAGCCGTAGGTTCCCGGGGCGGCTGTCCCGAGTTGCTCTGGACTCAGCAGGCGGCATGTCTCGAACAGCCGCAGCGTCGCCCACACATGGTGCGCGAACGCATCGCCAAGCAAGGACCTGCTCATCGCTGGATCATAGCCTCTCGCTTCGTGAGGTACGGGTCCGAGGGCGCCGCGGTCGCCTGGCGCGCCGTTGCCCCGACTGGAGGTCTGACGAGGCCCGCGACGGCTGATTCTGCGCCGTCAGGCCCGCTTCCGCGGCAGGTCCAGGAAGGGGAGCGTCACGACGGTGGCCTCGACCCGGCCGCGGCGGCCCTCGACCGTCCATTC
>JBKJVO010000267.1:0-4995 GCA_046717305.1 Candidatus Limnocylindrales bacterium | reverse complement strand
CCCCCCCCCCCCCCCCCCCCCCGACCTGTTCGGGGACCTCCATGACCGCCATCCATTTCGGCCTCGGGGAGCGCTGGGCGCTCGTCGCCGCCGTGGCCTATACGATCGTCAACGTCATGCTCCGGGCGGCCGCGCCGTCGATCGATTTGGCGCTCGGGTCCCTGGTCCGGCTGCTCCCCGTCCTCGTCGTCGCGTGGGTCATCGTCCTTCGCGGCGGTGCGCGCGAGTTCCGCCCGAGCCAGTCCGCGTTCATCGGCCGCCGGCTCATCGCGCTGCTCGTGCTCGGCGGGAGCGCAAGCTTCGTGCTCGGTAACATCCTGTACTTCGGCGCGCTCCGCGAGGGCGGCCTCGGGATCACGGTCGGTGGCGTCCAGGCGGGCCTGGTCCTCGGCGGCCTGTGGATGAGCTCCCTCTTCCTTCGCGAGCCCCCGCGCGTCGGACAGCTCGCCGGGGCGGGCATCATCGTCCTGGGTCTGGTCGCCATCGGCTGGGCGCAGACCGGCGCGTCGGTGGGGGAGCTGTGGTGGCTCGGCCTCCTCTTCGCGCTCGCCGCGGGGACGACCTATGCGGCGGCGAACGCCATCAGCCGGTCCGTCCAGCGCCGCCAGCCGCTCGTCTTCGTCACGCTGGCCGCGTCCAGCCTTGGCGGGATCGTTCCGCTCGTGATCATCGTGGCCCTCCGCGAGTTGTCGGCGCCCGGGTCCGTCCACGCGGATGGCAGCTCGCTGGGTGCGGTCTTCCTCGCCGGGTTCGCGAACGCGGCGGCGCTCGGCGGGCTCGCGATGGCCGTCCGGTACGCGCCGGTCGCGTCGGTGAACACGATCAGCTCGGCGAGCATCGTTCTGAGCTTCGCCGCGAGCGTGCTCGTCTTCGGGGAGGCGGGGTCGGCGCCGATGATCGCCGGAATGGTCCTCGTGACCGCCGGAATCATCGTGGCGCAGCTCCGTCGTGCACTACCCCCGCGGCCTTCGGCCCCGTCCGCGGAGAGCGGACGCAACTGATGGGCCGGCTACCCCGACTTCGGGGGTGTCGTCTCGTGCCGCAGCGGCGAGGTGATCCGGATGAAGAACCCGTCCGGGTCGGCAAGGCGAAAGTCGCGCGCCTTCCAGGAGCGGTCCTGGATCGGTTTCACGATTCGCAGCCCGGCCGCGACCGCGTCCGCGTGGACGGCATCGACGTCGTCGACCTCGACCGTGATCTCCACGCCCGTGCCCCGCGGCACGCGGCTGATGTCCGGGCTGAAGTAGTGCTCGTGGCCGCGCACATAGGCATCGCCCTGGAGCACGAGCTCCGCGCCCTCGCGGTCCAGGCGGACCCACTCCTCCCAGCGGCGGACGACGTGAAATCCGAGCGCCGCGTAGAAGGCGATGCTGGCCTCCACATCGGCCACGTGGAGCTCGACCCCGGTGAGGCCGGGCCGGGACTGCGTAGGATCCGGCGAGGCGCCCGGAGGACGCGGTCCGGTCACCCTCCGGGATCCGAGACCCGGAAGAAGACGTTCTTCGACTGCTGATACTTCTCGATGCCGACGCCGCCGTAGCCCGATTGCTTGTAGCCGTGCGACGGCGTCTCGAGAACACCCGGCGAGAACCACTGGTTGACATAGACCTGCCCGGCCTTGAGGCCCTTCGCCACGCGCCAGGCGCGGTCCAGGTCCCGGGTGAAGAGGCCCGCGGAGAGGCCGTACGTCGTGTCGTTGGCGACGGCCAGCGCCTCGGCCTCCGTGTCGAACGGGACGATCGCCACAACCGGGCCGAAGATCTCCTCGCGCGCGATCCGGCAGGTCGGCGTTGCGTCCACGAACACCGTCGGTGGGATGTAGGCGCCCTTCGAGCGGAGCTCGTCCGTGTACGGCATGCCGCCTGCCACGAGCGTCGCCTCGCGCTTTCCGATCTCGATGTAGTCCCACACCTTTGCGCCGTGGCTGGCGGCGATCACCGGCCCGAGCTCGGTCGCCGGATCGAGCGGCTCGCCGACCTTCATCGACTCGGCCTTTGCGACGAGCGCGGCCGTGAAGCGCTCGACGAACGGCCGCTCGACGAGGATTCTCGATCCGCAGACGCAGATCTGGCCGGTATTGCCGAACGCGCCCAGGGCGCTCCAGAAGACCGCCGTGTCGAGATCGGCGTCGGCGAAGACAACGTTCGGGTTCTTGCCGCCGAGCTCCAGGCTGATCCGCTTCACCTGCGCCGCGGCCTGCGCGAGGACTCGCGACCCGGTCTCGATGCCGCCGGTCACGGACACCATGTCCACGCCCGGATGCTGCACGAGGGCATCACCAACGATGCCGCCCGGCCCGGCCACGACATTGACGGCCCCGGGCGGGAGGTCCGCCTCGAGGAGGAGCTGGGCGACCCGCATGAAGGTCAGCGACGCCATCTGGGCAGGCTTCATGATCGCGGCGTTGCCGGCCGCGAGGATTGCGGCCATGCGCTGGATCCCCGTCCAGAGCGGGCCGTTCCAGGGCAGGATCTCGGCGACGACGCCCATCGGTTCGAGCAACTCGTGGTGGATCACGGCGGCGTCGGGCATCGTCGCCGCGGCGCCGCGGGCGACCCGCGCCAGGCCACCGAAGTAGCGAAGCGAGTCCAGGCTGATGGGCAGGTCCGAATAGTGGACCGAGCTGATGGGCTTGCCCGCATCGACCGACTCGAGGAATGCGAGCTCGTCGGCATATCGTTCGATGAGGTCGGCGATCCGAAGGAGGGCAGCGGCCCGGTCCTTCGCGGTCGTGCGGCCCCACGGGCCCTCGTCGACGGCCGCGCGAGCGGCGGCGACGGCATCCGCGACGTCGGCCTCACCGGCCTGTGCGATCCGTGCGATCGGCTGGTTGTCCCGCGGACTGACCGATGGAAAGACCGCCCCGTCGCGGGCCGGCACGAGCTTGCCGCCGATCAGGAGCGGGTAGGGTTCCTTGCTGATACGGGACCACCGTGGATCGACGGAGGTCTGCACGTTGATGGCCATCGGGCCGCCCTCCCTCAGTTCGCGACGAGCTGCCCGGCGATCTCGAGCGCCTCGTCCACGGACTTGCCGCCGTGGATGATCGCCGCCAGGCCGCGGGTGATGCCGGCTGGATCGGGATCCCGCCTTTTGTTGTTGCCGATCGCCAGGCCGGCGCAGCCGGCGACGATGACCGCGTCGTAGACCTGCTGGTAGAGCTCCCGGAGGCTGTCCTTCTTGCTCCCGCCGAGGATCACGACGGGGACCATCGCGTACTCGACGACCTTGCGCATCGACTCGGGGTCGCCGGTGTAGAAGGTCTTGACGACGTCGGCGCCGGTCTCGGCCGCGATTCGCGCACCGGCGGCGATGATCTCGGGCGAGCGCATGTCGTTCCTGGAGAACCCGCCTGGGATAGGTTCGGCGATGTACGGCAGGCCGACTTTGGCGGCATCGGCCGCGAGGCGCGCTGCCTGGCGGACGCTCTCGTCACCGGAGAACGGGTAGACCATCGACTTCACCGCGTCGGCCCCGACGGCGAGGGCGCGCTCGATGGCGACCTCGAGAAACGGCGGCGTGGTGTCGACCGAGGCGATCGCCGCGGCAGACCCGATCGCGTCGCCGTAGGCGATGATCGAGCCGATCGGAGACAGGAAGGCATCGGCGCCGGCGGGCACGACGGCCCGGCACGTGTCGCCGTAGCTGACGAGGCCCGGAACCGGCTCGTCCATGAACGCCGTGTGGTCCATGGCGACGATGAGAATTCGGCCGTCCTCCCGGAACAGCCGGTGCATCCTGCGCTTCATCCTGGTGTCTCCTTCGGGGACCGGGGGTTACATCTCGACGATGACGCGGTAGGTCCCGGGCTTGATCGCGTGCTCGAGGGCCGCGCCGACCTCCTCGAGGGGGTACCGGATGTCGATGAGCGGGGCGAGGTCCACAAGCCCGTACCGGATCAGCCGGGTCGCGGCGTAGAAGTCCTGCTTGTCCTTCGAGACGACGCCGAAGACGCACGTTTCGCGGTTGTGCATCTCGTTCGGCGCGAACGTGAAAGTGGGCTCCGGATGCGCGGATGCGAACAGCACGAACCGCCCACGGTCGCTGAGCATCGCCATGCCCTGCTCATTCGCCTTCTCGTGCCCGATGGCGGCGATCACGACCTCGGCACCGCGACCCTCCGTGAGCTCTTGCACGCGCGCGACAGGGTCCGCCGTCGTGGCATCGATGAGCTCGTCCGCGCCCAGCTTCTTCGCCATCTGGAGTCGCCCGGGGTCGACTTCGCTGACGATCACGCGGCAGCCGTACTGCTTCGCGGCGATGACGTTCATCAGGCCCATGACGCCCGCCCCAAGCACGACGACGTCCTGGCCGACCCGATGGCCGAGGAGCCGGTTCGCATGGAGGGCACAGGAGAGTGGCTCGGTCAGGGCGGCCGTCTCGAACGGCGCGTCACCGACGCGATAGACGCCGTCGGCAGGATGGGCCTTGTACTGGGCGAAGCCGCCGGGGCCCCATGCCGCGCCGTATTTCACGGCACCCGCGTAGTGCTGCGTGCAGGCCCGGTCCTGTCCGGTCAGGCACCAGTGGCACCTCCCGCACGACGACGGCCCGAGGGCGACGCGCTCGCCGATCTGGAGGTCCGAATTCGTGTCCGGGCCGATGGCGACGACCTCGCCGGAGATCTCGTGGCCGCCGACGAACGGAAACCTGTTGTGCTGCGCACCCGAGTAGGTGCGCTGCTCCCAGGTGCAGATCGCCGTGGCCCGAAGGCGGACAAGGATGTCACCGGAACCCGCCACCGGGGTTTGAATGTCCTGGAGGCTGATATCGCGAACGCCGGCCATCACCCCAACGCGCATCGTGGTTGCCGTTCGGCCCGCGTGAGCCTCGACCGATGACGAGGTCATCGTTGGTTCCTCCCCCACTCGGGTGTGGTGCAAGAACTTGCAGCAAGGAATTCCGTGATTGGCCCACTATAGCAGGGCATCGAAGGAATCCGAGATCGCAATCCCATCGCGCGGCGCCTCGTCAGCCGGCCGCGGCGACCTCGGC
>JBKJVO010000266.1:0-2653 GCA_046717305.1 Candidatus Limnocylindrales bacterium | reverse complement strand
CCACAGGGGGGATCCGACTACTGGCCGACCGAGCAGCAGGCCCGGTGATCACCGTCCTGCTCTCGCTGGCCGCGATGGCCCAGGCCCTGAAGGTGTGGCAGTGGCGGCCTGGTGACCCTGTCGACCTCTCCGGCGACAGTGCCGCAGGGCTGTCACAGATCAAGAGCATGCTCGGCCACGGCTCGTACGGCTCCAACCCCGATCTCGGTGCGCCCTTCCGCCAGGACGGGAGCTGGTTCCCGCACGCGGACCAACTGCATCTGTTCCTCACCGGCAAGGTGATCGGCCTGTTCTCGGACAACCCGTTCACGGTCAGCGCGATCTACTTCTTCCTCGGCTTCCCGCTGGCGGCGCTGTCGATGTACTGGTTGGCCCGCCAGCGCCACCTGGGCCGACCCGGCTCGGTCGTCGCGGGCGTCCTCTTCTCCGTCGTCCCCGGTCACCAGACGATGTTCCCGCACCTCTGGCTGGCCTCGTACTGGGTCGTGCCGCTGGGCGCGTGGCTGGTCCTGCGGACCGGCCTGGGGGAGCCTCTCTTTCGGATCAAGGTTGACTGGCGGGACCCCGTCCAGCGCCGCTCGGCTCTCCGGCTCAACCTCACGACCGCGTTCTGTGTGCTGGCCATCGCCATCGGCGGGATCTACTACTCGGCGTTCACCCTGCTGCTGCTGGCCGTGACCCTGCTGCTGCGGCTGGTCGCCACCCGTGACCGCGGATCCGTGACCCGCGCCGGCCTGCTTCTTGTCGCCATCGGCACCGTGAGCCTCGCGGCCGTCGTGAGCGTCGCTGCCGGTCAGGACAAGAGCACGCTGGTGTCGATGTCGAGCCAGCGCGGCTTCTGGGAGTCCGAGTATTTCGCCGGCAAGTTCATGGACCTGGTCCTGCCATGGATTCACCACCGCGTGGACGCCCTGCAGTTCCTCACTGTCGCCTACAACAGCCGCACGACGCCGACGTCCGAAGAGCCGGCGCTGGGGGTCATGGCGCTGGCCGGGATCGTCGCCCTCATGGTGATGGTGTTGTCCACGCTGGTCCCTCAGCGGTTGAAGCCGGTCCACCCGGGGCTCGGGATGCTCGGCGTGCTCACGGTGGTCGCCATCTCGTTCTTCTCGATCGGCGGGCTCGGGTCCTTCGTTGCACTGTTCGCGACCTCCCAGATCCGCACCTGGTCCCGCCTGTTCATCGTCATCGCGCTCTTCGGGCTCCTTGCCGTTGGCTACTGGGTGGGCGTGGTCAGCCGCAGGAACCGCATCCTTGGCCACCTCACAGCCGGAGTGCTCCTCGTCATCGGAGTGCTCGACCAGACGAACCCGGCCATGGCCCCCAACTACAAGGACCTGCGCAGCCAGGTCACAGACCTGACGACGTTCAGTCGGGGCATCGAGGCCAAGGTCGCGCCTGGTTGTGCGGTCTTCCAGCTCCCGGAGGTGCCGTATCCGGAGAATCCGGTTGTTCACGACATAGCGGACTACGCACACTTCAGGCCGTATCTGGCGTCGTCCTCCCTGCGCTGGAGCTATGGCGCGTTCCGTGGCACCAGCCTCGCGGACTGGCAGCTGGCGCTGCCGCAGACGTCGACGCCCGGTCTGGTCGACGACGTCGTAGCGGCAGGGTTCTGTGCCGTCGAGGTCGATCGCGCGGGGTTCGCCGACCGGGCCGCCACGCTGGAAGCCGACCTCCGATCGCTGCTCGGTGCACCGATCTCGACCACGGGCGATGACCGCCTGCTTGCCTGGGACCTGATGCCGGCACGCGCCGCGCTGACGTCGCAAGTGGGTGCCGAGCAGGTCAAGGCGACCGGCGATCGCGTGTTGCATCCGCTGGTCGTCTACACCGACCGCGGAGCCTATGACGTCGAGCACGACAGGCAGACGCCCTACCAGTGGACTGGCCCGTCGCCCGAGATCGACGTACACAACTTCGGGCGGACCACGATCGACGGTGTGCGTCTGACGTTCTCACTGGCGGCGCCGAACTCCGCGCCTCGACGGTTCACCGTGCAGCTGCCCAGCGGAGGCACCCAGGTGATCGACGTGGAAGGTGGCGCAACCCAGCAGGTCCAGATTGTCGTGAACGCGGCCCCGGGCCGCAACTCGGTGATCATCACCACGACTGGTGAGGGCGAGACCACTGGCAAGGCGCTGTCCCCCATCAACACGGACAACAGGCTCGTCTTCGGCAAGCTGATCGACCTGCGTGCGAGCGTCGCCGACCCGAAGGTGCGGGTAGGAGTCGTCCAGCAGCGCGTTGAGTGACCCTGCTCCAGTGACCCCCTGATCACAGCTCAGTCGGGCAGGTCGAGGATCTTCTCGCGGACGGCATACATGGCGGCCTCCATGCGCGAGTGCAGCTGGAGCTTCTCCAAGATGTTGCGCACGTGGTTCTTGACGGTGTTCTCGGAGATGAACAGCGCGCCGAACGCGCACATCGCTTCGCGAACCTTGACGATTCCACTGCACGGAAGCGACATCGCCCACTACCCCAGCTCTAGCCGGCGGTCGCGCCGAGCCCCAACCACGAGGCCATGTCTGCCAGGTGCCTCTCGAGTGCCGGCTTGGCCTCCGGTGGCGCGCCGGGCTCCCAGTGGATCGCGTGTACCCGCAACGTGTCTGCCGCGCGGTCGGCCTTCAGGTCCACCCTCGCGACGAGGGTG
>JBKJVO010000265.1:0-4115 GCA_046717305.1 Candidatus Limnocylindrales bacterium | reverse complement strand
GGACGATCCTGTGCGTGGGCGAGCACCTCGCGGAACGCGAGGCCGGCCGCGCGGAGTCGGTCGTCGATGCGCAGCTTCGCGGCTGTCTCGCCGGCGCGGATCTCGTGGCCCTCGGGACGGAGGGCGGCCTGCCCTGGCTGACGATCGCCTACGAGCCCGTCTGGGCGATCGGGACGGGCCGGACCGCCCGAGGCGCCGATGCGGCGGCGATGGCCGACGCGATCCGGCGGACGCTGACGGAGCTCGGGATGCCGGGCGCCGGACAGGATATTCCGATCCTCTACGGCGGCAGCGTCACCTCGGCGTCGATCGGCGAGTTCCTGGCGGAGCCGTCCATCGACGGTGCGCTGGTGGGCGGGGCCTCGCTCAAGCCGGACGAGATGGCAGGAATCGTGGCGCGGGCCGGGATGACGGCCGCTGCGCGCGGCGCGCAGTCCGCCCCGTCCGCGTCGTCCGCCTCGTCCGCCTGATGGGGCGCCGACCGCGTCCCATCGTCCTCGTGATCCTCGACGGGTTCGGGATCGGGCAGGACCCGGCCGCCGACGCCATCAGCGCCGCAGCGATGCCCGCCTGGCGAAGCCTCCTGGCGCAGTGGCCCCACGGCACGCTCCAGGCGTCGGGAGAGGCCGTCGGCCTGCCGGCCGGTCAGATGGGCAACTCCGAGGTGGGCCATCTGAACCTCGGCGCCGGGCGCCCGGTCCTGCAGGACCTGCCGCGCATCGACGCCGCGATCGCCGATGGCTCATTCTTCGAGCGCCCCGCGCTCGTGGAGGCATGCGATCGAGCGCTCGCCACGTCCGGCCGGCTGTCGATCGTCGGGCTGATCGGCCCCGGCGGCGTCCATGCCAACGACCGGCACCTGGTGGCGCTGGCAGAGCTCGCGGCGCGGCGAAGGGTGCCGCATCTCCGTGTGCACGCGCTCCTCGACGGGCGGGACACGCCGCCGCGCTCCGCGCTCGAGTACCTCTCAGACCTCGAGCCACGGCTCGCGGCCGTCCACCCCGACGCGCGGATCGCGTCTGTCGGGGGCCGCTACTTCGCGATGGACCGGGATGCCCGGTGGGACCGGATAGAGGCGGGCTACGACGCGATCGTGCACGGGGTAGGGGAGCGCGCAGCGTCCGCGATCGCGGCGGTGGAGCTCGCGTACCGTCGCGGCGAGAACGACGAGTTCGTCCGTCCCACGGTCATCGACGGCGGCGACGGATGCCTCCGCGACGGCGAGACGATCATCCACCTGAATTTCCGCGCGGACCGGGCGCGACAGCTGACGCACGCGCTCGCCGACGCGATGACGTTCTCCGACTTCGACCGGGCCGCACCGGATGGCTCGCCGGCGCCGGCGGGCGTGCACGTCGTGACGATGACCGAGTACGAGTCCGGCCTGCCGGTCGCGGTGGCCTTCCGGTCGGAGGATGCTCGCTCGCTCGCCTGGGCGGCCTCGGAGGCAGGCTGGCGCCAGTTCCACATCGCCGAGACGGAGAAATACGCCCACGTCACGTACTTCTTCAACGGCGGCCGCGAGGCTCCGTACCCGGGCGAGGAGCGCATTCTCGTTCCGAGCGCCAGGGTCGCGACGTACGATCTCCAGCCGGAGATGAGCGCTGTCGGGGTCACGGATGCGCTCGTCGCCACGATCGAGTCCGGGAGCTATGACCTGATCGTCGCGAACTACGCGAACCCTGACATGGTCGGCCACAGTGGCGTCTGGGACGCCACGATCCGGGCCCTTGCCACCATCGACGCCTGCATCGCCCGGGTCGCGGCCGCGATCGAGGCCGTGGAGGCGCTCGAGCCCGCCGGTCCGGGCGCGATCCTCGCCATCACGGCAGACCACGGAAACGCCGACCAGATGCGCGATGCCGCCGGCACCCCGATCACGGCGCACTCGCTCAACCCCGTGCCGCTCCTCATCGCGGGCCGCGCGATGACCGGCCGGCGTCTCGGCGACGGTGTCCTCGCCGATGTCGCCCCGACGCTGCTGGAGCTCGCGGGACTGGCTCCCTGGCCCGGCGTGACCGGTCGTTCGCTCCTCCGTGGCTGAGCCCTGCGACCGGGCTCTGCGACCGGGCCGGGGCGCGGCTCTGTGCTACCATCCGTCGCCGTCACGCTGGAGGTTGATTTCCGTGGATCCCGTTCTGGCCGCGGGCCAGCTCATCGTCTCTGTCGCCCTGATTCTGTCGGTGCTGCTGCAGTCCCGCGGCGCGGGTCTGGGCGGCTCATTCGGCGGCGATTCGGCGGTCTACCGCAGCCGGCGGGGTATCGAGCGGCGACTCTGGCAGTTCACGATCGTCCTCCTCGTACTGTTCGTCGTCTTCTCGATGGCGGCTTATCTGCTGGACAAGTCGGCCTGAGCATGCCGCGGCCGTCGAGGACGGGCCGGGCGGCTCCATGACCCTCCGGGACCGCGCCGTCCTCGGAATCCTCTCGCTGATCCTCGTCCTTGCGACCGGCGCCGTCGTCGCGCCGTCGTTCGTGTCATCCACGCCGGACGAGTCGCCGGGCTCCAGCCAGCCGCCCCTCCATCCGTACGTCGAGGGTGTCCTGGGGACCGCTGCATCGGCCAGCCCGTTCAGCGCCCGTACGCCCGCGGAACGGGCGATGGTCGCGCTCGTCTTCCGCGGGCTCGTTCGCCTCGGCCCGGACGAGACACCGGTCGGCGACCTCGCCGATCGCTGGGAGGTGGACGAATCCGGCGCGACGTGGACCTTCCACCTCCGCGACGGGCTGGTGTGGCAGGACGGGCAGCCGATCACGTCGGACGACGTCCTGTTCACGATCGGTGCGCTGAGCGATCCCGACTACGCGGGTCCCGGCGCCGCGTCCTGGCGAGAGGTCACGGCCACCGCGCCGGACGCTCGGACGGTCGTCCTCACGCTGGCGACGCCGCTCGGCGGGTTCCTCCACGCGGCGACCCAGCCGATTGCCCCAGCCCATCTCCTGGCCGGCGTGGCTCCGGCGGACCTGCCCGGCGATGCCTTCGGGGGGCGACCGGTCGGGTCCGGGTCGTTTCGGCTCACGCTGCTCGATGCCGCGCACGCGGTCCTCGTGCCGGCAATGCCGGAGACCGTCGATCCCGACGGCGGCTCTCCGGGCGACGCGACGCCGCACGCCACGGACTCGCTCGCCACGGCGGCACCGTCCGTGCCCGGCGGGGCGCCGGTGCCGTACCTCGACGGAATCGAGTTCCGGTTCTTCGACGACGCGGCCGCCCTTTCGGCGGCCTGGGCGACGGGGGAGCTCGACGGGGCCTCCGGCCTGGCGCCGGACGACGCGGCCGCGCTCGCCGGAGCCGGCGGCGCACGCCTCCTCCGATATCCCTCGGCGACGCTCCTGGCCGTCACCCTGAACCTGCGCCCAGCGCACGCTGAGCTCCGCGTTCCGGCGATCCGCAAGGCGCTCCTCACCGCAATCGATCGTGACGCGATCATCGCGACGGTCCTCGCCGGGCAGGCGACGCGCGCGGACTCGCTGATCCCGCTGACCAGCTGGGCGTTCGACGCCACCGTCAGTCCGCCCGTCGCGTTCGACCCGGACGCCGCACGCGCCGCGCTGCTTGCGGCCGGCTGGAAGGAGGCCGAGGGCGGGGGCTGGATCCCGACGGGCGCTACCGAACCCCTGACGATCGAGCTCCTGTGTCCGGAGGAGACGGCGAACCCGGCGTCCTATGCCGTCGCCCTGGCGATCGCCGAGGACTGGCGGCGCATCGGCCTGACCGTCGTGCAGACCCCGCTGCCCGGTTCGGAGCTCGTCGGCGACCGGCTCCGGACGGGCGAGTTCGCCACCGCCGTCATCGGCCTCGGGATCGGCCTTGACCCGGACCTCTACCCGCTGCTCGCCTCCACCCAGGCGACGACGAGCGGGTCGAACCTCTCCGGGCTCCAGGACCCGGCGCTGGATCGCCTCCTCGTGGCGGCCCGTGCACCGGGCACGGAGGGGGCCCGCAGCGCTGCCTACGCCGCCCTCCAGACGCAGCTCGCCACGGGCATCTACCTCCTCCCAATCGCCTTCCGGGACGAGGTCGTGGTGGTCCGAAACACGCTCACCGGGCCCGGGATTCGGCCGATCGGGAGCCCCGGGGACCGATTCTGGGATGTGCTAACATGGCGCCTCGC
>JBKJVO010000264.1:0-5410 GCA_046717305.1 Candidatus Limnocylindrales bacterium | reverse complement strand
GCTCACGGCACCCTCGGGGACGCCCGCCGCGTCCACGATCTCGGCGACCGTGAGCATCGTGAGCGGGTCCTTGGACGGCGGCTTCAGGACGATCGAGCACCCGGCGGCGATCGCCGGCGCGAGCTTGTGGGCCGCCAGGTTGAGCGGGAAGTTGAACGGGCTGATTGCGGCGACCGGCCCGGCCGCGAACCGGCGGATGATCCCGACCCGGCCCTTGCTGCTCGCCATGAGGTCGAGCGGGATGACCTCGCCGACCATTCGTTCCGCCTCCTCCGCGCCGAGCCGGAACGTGAGCGCCGCGCGGTCCACCTCCACCAGCGCGTCGCGGATCGGCTTGCCGGCCTCGAGGCAGATGAGCCGTCCCAGCTCCTCGCGCCGCGCCTTGATTCCTGCGCTGATCTCGCGGAGTATTCGGCCGCGCTCGTAGGCGGGCAGGGTCCGGGTGACCTCGAACGCGCGAACGGCCGCGGCCACTGCCTCCTCGTACTGCTCGGGCGTCGCATGGTAGGTGGCGCCGGCAGGATTCGCCGGATCCGCCGGGTTGCTGACGGGCAGGAGGTCGCCTGACTCCACCCAGCGCCCGGCCAGGTAGATCGGGTGGGGCTTGGCGGCGGTGAGGGTCATGGCGGCAGGGACTCCGAGCGGACGCGTGGCACGCTCATGCTACGCCGACAGCGGCCCGCGGCCGCGAGTGGGCGTCGGCCCGGATCGGGTCGAATGAAGGATTGACCAGGGCGCGACGCCATACTCCTCAACGCGGCAGGTCGCCGCGTCCATGGCGAGGCAGCCGATGTCGGCGGATCTCATCCGGGGGGCACAACGGGGCGACCGGGCGGCGTTCGAGCAGCTGATCCGCCCCGAGTACGATCGGCTGTACGCGACTGCCTGCCGGCTCCTCCGAGACCGGTTCGGGGCCGAGGACGCCGTACAGGACGCGATCCTCCGCTGCTGGCGCGACCTGCGCGGCCTGCGCGACCCGGAGCGTTTCGCTCCTTGGCTCCACCGCCTCCTCGTCAACGCCTGCCTCGACCAGGCTCGGCGGGCGCGACGTCGACCGATGTTGGTTCGGGGCGACATCGTCGAGCACACCTCGGGCACGGACGCCTACGCCAGCGTTGAAGAACAGGACGCCCTCGAGCGGGCGTTCCTGACCCTGCCGATGGACCAGCGCGTCGCCCTCGTCCTCACCCACTACCTCGGCTATTCCGCGCCGGAGGTCGCCGCGATCGTCGGCGTGCCCACCGGCACCGTCTACTCCCGGGTCCACAACGGCAGCCGCGCGATGCGCGCGGTGCTGGCCCCGACCGCCCCGGCTCGGCCGGCACTCACGGAGTCTTCACGATGACCGACCACGACGGCGACCAGCTCGGGCGCTGGCTCAACCTCGGCCCGGACCGCGGACCGACCGCCACCCTGGAGGAGGCGCTCGCGCGCGTAGCGTCCATCCGCCAGCGAGCCGCGTGGATGGTCGCCCTGGGCGGCGGCACCGTGGCCGCGCGTCCGATCGATCGACGCCTCCGGCTGACCCTCGTGGCCGCAGTCGCGCTGCTGGCGATCGTAGCCGGTGGGCTGTTCGTCGGCGGAGCCATCGATCCCGCCCCGGACCCGACGAACGGCGTCGTGCCATCGCCCACGACCGAGGGTACGCCCAGCACTGCGCCTGCCGCCGATGTGATCGTCTTCAACGAAACGAAGGAGCTCGCGTTTGGTGAGGAGGACTGCAGCTCGCGCTTCTGCTTCCGGAGTTGGGTGGCGATCGCGAACACCGATGGGACCGCTCAGCGCCGCCTGTTCCCGGACGGGCCAAGCACCCAGCATTTGGCGGCCGTCTCGCCGGACGGAAACCAGGTCATCGTCCGGGGCGTCGTGGAGGGAGGCTTCGACGACCAGAACCCGCCGTACTACCTGACCGATCTACGGGGTTCCGAGCCCGTGGTCCTCGACACGCGCTGTGCGCTTCCGTGCGTCGCCGACAGCATCGGCAACTTCGCCTTCTCCCCCGATGGCACTCGCATCGCCTTCGTCCGAAGGCTGACCGACGTGCCGGGCATGATCGAAGGAACCTCGTCAGTCATCGCTGTCATGGATCTCCAGACCGAGGAGGCCAGGGAGCTCGTCTCGACCTTCGCCTCGAATCCTCACCTCGGGATGCCCTGCGGCTTTGCCTGCGGCGAGGGCGCCGACGAGGCCCCACGCTGGTCGTCAGACGGGCGGCAGCTCCTGTTCACCCGTTCCAGCATCGGTATTCCCAATCAGCCCCGCAAGGTCCTCGACACGGCGCTGTTCGTGGTGGATGCCGACGGATCCAACCTGCGCCAGCTGGTCCCGACCGAGCTCTTCGCCCGTGACGCCCAGTGGTCGCCCGACGGGACGCTCATCGTGTTCACGTCGGCGATCGAAACCCTGAGCCTCGACGACTTGGGGCTGCTCGAGAACTGGCATCAGCTGAACGACGTCTACACCGTTCGTCCTGACGGGACGGACGTTCGGCGCCTGACCACCTTCACGGCCGGCCCGGTACCCGAGCGGCCGGGCGACGTCGGAGCGACATTGCCAACGTGGACCGCCGACGGGCGAATCACGTTTACGCGGCGCCCCGACCACGACCCTGCCGACGACGTGCCGCCGAGCTGGGAGGTCTGGACGATGGACGCCGACGGCGGCAACGCCACGCTCCTCGACCCAGCGGACGCGGCCACCCTGACCGAGCTCGGGTGCACCGAGTGCGCCTACCCGTTCCCCGACCCGTACAACTACCCGGCCTTCGGGTTCTGGCGGCCGATGCCCTGAGCCGGACGGCTCGCGTCGCGGCGTATCATCGCGCCGCGCCAGGCCTCGCGCGGGCCTGCACAGCCCGATTTCACGGGCAGCGCTCGACCTGCGAGGAGGCACGCGATGTGGTCTGACTTCAAGTCGTTCCTGCTCAAGACGAACGCTCTCGCCCTGGCCATCGGCGTGATCATCGGCGCCGCGCTCGGGACGGTCGTCACGTCCCTCGTGAACGACATCATCATGCCGCCGGTGGGCCTGCTCCTCGGTGGCGTCGACTTCAGCTCGCTGGCCATCACCCTGAAGGAGGCGTCCGGCGATGCGCCGGCTGTCGCCATCCGGTGGGGCGCCTTCATCAACACCCTGCTCGCGTTCGTGGTCATCGCTTTCGTCGTGTGGCGGATCTCGAAGATGTTCATCAGGGAAGAGGCCGTCGCGTCCGAGCCAGAGATGAAGACGTGTCCCTACTGCCGGCAGTTGAATGCCCTCGACGCCACGAAGTGCATGCACTGCGCGAGCGCCATCTGAAAGGGCGTCGGCCGGCCCGGACCACACACGCGGCACGACGAGGCCCTCAGGAGCGGCCGTTGCCCCTCCCCGTGATGCCCGGATCAGCAAATTGGGCGCTTGATTGCCCAGAAGGTCGCACCCGCTCTGCCATCGGCCGCCCTCCAGCGGGAAACCCTGTGCGTCTGAGCACGCGTCGCCTCATGGGGCCGCTGCCGCGACACAGGATGAGCGTCGATCGGTCGTCACGCCGACGGTTGAGGGGCTGCTTGTCCAGGGAATGACGGTCCCAGCATCAGGCGCGGTCATACCGGATACGCGGCGGGAACGCCGGCCGGCCTGTTCGGCGATGACCGGCGCGGGACAGGCGGCTCAGCCTGCCTCGGCGCGAGGGTAGCTGCCGAAGACGCGGACCATCGTCGAGACCGAACGGAGGTCGTGGAGCGCGGCGGCGCAGGCCGGTTCCGCGGCATCGGCGTCAAGATCGGCCCAGAAGACGTACTCCCACGCGGCTGTTCGGCTCGGGCGTGACTCGAGCTTGGATAGGTTCAGCCCGCGGTCGGCAAACGTCCGCAGCGCCCGCAACAGGGTGCCCGGCTCGTTGTGGACGGCGAAGGCGAGCGTGGTCCGGCGTGGACCGGCGGCCAGGTCGGGCGGCGATGCCGCCGAAGCGTGATCGGCAGCGTGACCGGCAGCGCGATCGGCAGCGGGTGGAGCCACGACGAGAAAGCGCGTCCGGTTGTCGGCCGCGCCCTGGATGTCCTCGGCCAGGACCTCCAGCTCGAACAGGCTGGCCGCACGAGGCGAAAGAACCGCGGCGGCACCTCGCTCCCCGGCATCGCGGATGAGCTTGCCGGCACCCGCGGTGTTGTACGTGGTGAGCGTCGTCCACGGCCGCGTCCGGAGGAAGGCCTCAGCCTGGCCGAGCGCCTGGACATGCGAGTAGACGCGCCCGATGTCGTCGAGCGACTGGCCGGGCAGCGCCGCGAGGCACAGCCGGACCGGGACGACGACCTCTCCAACCACCGTGAGCTCGTGATCGAGGAGGAGGTCGTAGACCTCGCGCACGGTGCCGTTGAGGAGGTTCTCGATCGGCAGGACGCCCGTCCGGGCGCGACCCTCCGCCACCGCTGTGAAGACGTCGCGGAAGCTCCCGACGGCCAGCCGAGGAACGTCCCCGAAGAAGGCGATCACGGCGTCCTCGGCGAAGGCGCCGGGCTCGCCGGCATAGGCGACGGGCGAGTTCATCGACATCGACTCGGAGGGCAGGGCGGTGGAGCCGGCTATTGCTCGAACCAGGAGGTGGTGTCGTGCCGGGCCTTCTCCTGGTCATATTCGGCACGCCGGCCCTGGCTCGCCGGCCGGCCACTCTTCCGGCCTGCGGCGGCCGATTCTGCCGCGCCCGCCCAGTGGGACTCGTCGAGCATCGCATTGAGCGCCTCGACGTACGCCTCGATGGAGGCCGCGATGATGTTCGTGCTGCGGGCCCGGCCGTTGTACAGGCCCGTCGCGCGCGCTCCCTCGGCGCCGGCCGGCGGCTCGATGGCGACGATCACGAGGCCCTCCGCCTCCGGGCCCTCGGCCAGCGCATGGACGTCGTAGCCGACGAGTCGCGGATGCCCCTGGAGTATGTCGGCAAGGGCCGCATCGACCGCCTTGTACAGCGCGTCGACGGCGCCGTTGCCCTCGGCCGAGGCGCGCCAGTGGTGGGCGCCGGCCTCCATGACCACGGCACCGCGGCTCTGGGCGTTGCTGCTGGAGGTCACGGTCCAGCGCGTTAGCTGCAGGGCCGGACTGGCGGCGGTCGGTGGTTGCGCTGCGGTCATCTCGCTCCCTCCCCGGCGATCACGGTTGTGAAGTGTCGTTCATCGCGGCGTCGAAGCTCGGCGCCGTGCTTCCAGATGGCGTACTCCAGCGAATCACCGAGGGCGGTTGCCGAGGCCGCGATGATGTTCGTGTCCGAGCCCATCGTCGACCATTCGAGCGACCCGTCGGTCGATTCGATCGTGACCCGGGTCCGCGCGCCCGTGGCCGCACCCGAGTCGAGGATGCGCACCTTGTAGTCGTACAGGTGCACGCCGTCGAGCAGCGGGTAGAACGCGCGGAGGGCCTTGCGAAGCGCGGCGTCGAGGGC
>JBKJVO010000263.1:0-8748 GCA_046717305.1 Candidatus Limnocylindrales bacterium | reverse complement strand
GTGATCCGGAGCCACCAGGCGCCGTCGGCTCTCCAGGCCGACGCCTCGAGGCTGTCGCCCGGCTCGGCGGACGCCGCGTACTCGATCGACACCCGTCGCGGGACGGCCGTGGTCGCGTCCGGGTCCCCCGCCGCAGCGACCGCCTCCTCGATCCAGTCGAGGTAGACGGCGTTGTTGACGTGTCCCATCGGGTCGAGATCGTGAGGGCGGACGTGGAGCGCGAAGCGCGTGGCGTCCGACGGTGCGGCCGGGAGCGGGACGCGGATGATCTCGCCATTGAGTTCGGGATTCGGGATGGCACGCCCGAAGTCCTCCGGAATGCGCAGGATCCGGCCGCGCTCATCCACGATCACCCAGTCCGTGGCGGCGACGGCCGCGAGGGTCCCGTCCGCGAGCCGGAACTCGCCGCGACGGCGGGCCCAGATCCGCCGATGCCCCGTGACCGCGGTTGCGAGACGCAGCGTCGCGCCCATCGGCACGGCGGCCAGCACCTCGAGCGCAACCGACCGGACGACCCACCAGCGGCCGCGCTGGGTGTACCAGGTGCGATCGAAGCCGAGGTCCTCGGAGTGGCGCCAGGCGATGTCCTGCGCGTACCGGAGCAGTGCCGACGTCCTGAGCCGGCCGTCCGGCCCGGCCTCGTCAAAGCGGACCCGATAGCCGGCGAGGTACCCGTTGGCAATACCCTCGACCGGTCGATCCTGGCGTCCGGTCAGACCGGGATCGAGCATCACGAGGACGTCTCGGGCCGGCGGCCGGCGAGGCGGCCCAGAGTCTCGATGGTCACCAGACGGGTACCGGTCCGGGGCGCCGTCTGCCGCGCGAGCCGGACCTCACATGAACGGCGGGCATCGAAGATCACGAGGACCGGCAGGAGCCGCTCGCCCTCGTCGGCGGCATGAGACCGCGCGTCGTCGAGCTGATGGAGCACGTCGGCGGAGATGCCTCGCGCGCCCCACTTGCAGTCGTACGCCTCGGCGGCGCCCGGCGTCTCGACCGTCACGTCGTACGGGTGGATCTCCGCCGGCACGCCGTCGAACAGGATCCGCCGCTCCCGTCGAAGCGCAGCCGCCGGCACCCGGCGAGCGAGCAGGAGTTCGGCGACGGCTTCGACGATGGCCCCGCGGACCTGGCTGCGGACCAGTTCCCCGCGCTGCGCAACCGCGAGCGACGTCGCGAGAATCGCCTCGGAGCGGTCGCGCTCCGGCGTGCCCGGTGCGGCAGCGACAGACCCGAACAGGGTCGGGAATGTGACGCGCCAGGCCGCCTCGTCCGTGGTCTCGCCGTTCATCACCGCGCGGGCCAGAACCCTTTGAGCGAGCGTCCCATCGGCAAGAAGCGCCGCCCCGCGCGCGACGAGCGGGTCCGCCTGGATACCTGCATACACGACGGCGCGGGCGTCCTTCGCCGCGTCCTGAAACCTCACCCGGCCGCCTCGCCGAGGGCGACGAGCGTCGCCTGCGGCAGCGTCGAGAGCCAATCGATGGCTCGGTGGGGATCGCTGACGAGATCCGCCTCGACGACGAGCCGGTCGAGCGCGGCTTCGAGCTCCGACTCGGGCGGGCCAGCCGGTCCGGCAGGTCTCGGCGCGTGCTCGGCCGCGACGGACCGGAGACGCGCGGTCCACACGGTCTCCAGGTCGTGAACGTACGTCCACTCGTCCTGGATCGTCTCGCCGAGCGCGGCCAGCCGACCGAGCGCGGCCACGATCCGCTCGACGAGTTCCGGAGCGTGGGTCATGCGGAAAGGGTACCCGGCGGGCACAGCGCAGACGAAGTCTCATTGGGCGGACGGACGTTTCCTGTCAGGCCGGCGGGGCCCGGGTCAGGCTGGGGCCGGGCCGCGGACTTGGCCGGGGACCGTCAGACCGCCGGGAGTGCGGGCCGCTGGACGCGCGGCCGCTCGTGCCCATCGAGGATGCGCTCGGCGCGGATCCGAAGCTGCTCCAGGCGTCGGCTGGCAACGTCGTCCCAGGCACGCGAGTACGCCTCGATCGCCTCGCGCCGGACCAGTTCGGCTTCCCGGCGATGGCCGGTCCGCTCCAGGGCTGCAATCCGTTCGAGGATGGCTCGATAGAGTTCGGGCAGCGCATGGGCCACGGACGTGCCTTCCACCCGGCGATCATCCGGCGATCGCGGGCCCGCGTGAATAGCCCGCAGGTCCCATTCCGTGGACGGCATTCGGCCGACGGGATGTACGCTCCGGCCTCTCGACTCGTCGATTTCGGAGGATGCGCACGGATGGATCTCGGGATTCACGGGCGACGGGCGCTCGTCGGCGGTGCCTCCAGCGGCCTCGGCCGGGCTGTCGCCGAGCGGCTCGCCGCCGAGGGCTGCGACGTGGTGATCTCGGCCCGGCGCGGCGCCATCCTCGAGGAGCTCGCCACTGATCTGCGTGCGAACCACGGTGTCCAGGCCGTCGCGATCCCGGCAGACCTCGCGGATCCGGTCGCGCCGCATGCACTCGCCGCGGCCGCGATCGAGGCGCTCGGCGGCATCGACATCGTCGTCCTCAACGCCGGCGGCCCACCGACGGTCGAGCCGGCCTCCACGGACGCGGCCGGCTGGGCGGCCGCGTTCCAGCTGCTTGCCACATCGCCGATCGAGCTCGCGACGGCGCTCCTGCCGGGCATGCGCGAGCGCGGCTGGGGCCGCGTCGTGGCGATCCTGTCCTATGCGGTCCGCCAGCCGATCGACGACCTCGCCTACTCGAATGCCGGCCGGAGCGCGCTGGTGGCGTGGCTGAAGACGGTGTCGCGGACGGTCGCCGCGGACGGCGTGACCGTCAACGGCGCCCTGCCCGGCCGGCACGCGACGCCGCGCATCGAGCTCCTGGACCGAACCACGGCGGAGCGAACCGGGCGCACGCTGGGGGAAGTTCGGGCGGCACACCTCGCGTCGATCCCGGCCCGCCGCTACGGCGACCCCGACGAGTTCGCGAGCTACGTGGCCTGGCTCTGCTCCGAGCCTGCCGCGTACCAGAACGGGACGTTCACCGCGATCGATGGCGGGCTGATCGCCGGGCTCCCGTAGTCGTCCGCGGATCAGTCGTGAGTCAGTCGCCCGGGTGCGAGCCGGAGCGGAGCGAGAAGGACGAAAACTCGCCCGTGGCGGCGGGCCAGGCGGTGAGCACGGCCTCCACCGACGCTGCAGCAGGGCCACCTCGGAGGCGATCCGCGAACGCTTCGAGCGCCGAGACATCTCCCTCGGCGACGCAGCGCACCGCGCCATCGGGAAGGTTGGCGACCCAGCCGGCCAGGCCGAGCTCCATCGCCGCGTGGACGACGAACACGCGGTAGCCCACCCCCTGGACGCGGCCGCGAACGACGGCATCGAGACGACGGGACGCGCCGGTCGAGCGGGCAGCGCGGCTCACGGGGCGCCGCTCACGGGACGCCGCTCATGCGGCGCCGTCTCGCGCGGTCCAGCTGAGCGCGAGCACGTCCAGGATCAACTCCGGGCCGACGTTGCCCTCCAGGCGTTCGCCGGCCACGTCGAGCTCGCGGAGGAGCTCGCCGGCCCCTTCGGGCGACAGCCGGGCCGCCGCGACCTCGAGGTCGTCGAGCAGCTCCAGGTCTCGGACCGAACCGGTCCCACCGAGGCCGGCGAGAGCCAGATCGCGAAGGACGGACCGCCAGATGCCGACGAGGGCGACCGCCCCACGACGTCGTTCCGCGGCCGGGACGCGCGCAGCCGGCCCGTCGCCGGCCGAGTCGCCGGCCGAGTCGCCGGCCGAGTCCCCGCCGTCTCCTCCCACCTCGGCCACTACGGCGGCACTCGCGGCCTGGTTGCGAGCGGGGCCGCGCACTCCCTTCCCCCGGGAGCTGCGAGCGCCCGGAGCGAGGCCCGCCGGCGCCTCTCCGCGAGTGGCCGCCCGCAACGCCCCGGCGTCCAGCTCGCGGACGAGATCGGCAGCACGGACCGCGAGCTCCCGGACGCCCGTCATCCGGGCCGTGACCCCGGCGCCGAGCAGATCGAGGAGCGTCCGGGCGATTTCGCCGCGGATCGTCGCGGCGCCCGGCGCGAGGGCGTAGGCGATCGCGTGGCCAGGCCGCCCGTCGGTGATGCGGGCCAGTCGAGCGGCAGTCGGGGCGTCGGCGACGCCCTCCGACACGAGGACGGCTTCGACGTCGCGGACTCCAACCGTCCCGAGCCGAATCCGCACGCAGCGTGACCGTATCGTTGGCAGAAGCCGCTCCTCGTCATCCGCGCAGAGCACGATGACAGTGCCGGTCGGCGGCTCCTCCAGCGTCTTGAGGAACGCCGATTGCGCGTCCTCGGACATCCGGTGCGCGGCCTCGACGATTGCCACGCGTGCCCCGCCCTCCACCGGGAGGAGCGCGAGGTCGCTCACGAGGTCGCGGACGCCGCGCTCGCCGCGCCCTCCGATCGAGATCATCCCGCCGGCACCCGCCGGCACCAGCCGGTGGACGTCCGGATGGTTGCCGTGCTCGACCATCCGGCAGCCGCGGCAGGACCGGCAAGGTCGCGTCCCGCCTTCCCCTCCGTCCCCGCCGCCGCACAGGAGCGCGGAGGCAAGATCGAGCGCGAGGGTCGTCTTGCCGACGCCGGACGGACCGGCGAGCAGGACGGCATGCGGCATGCCCGAGGCGAGGAGCGCCCGGACCGCGGCGACCGCGGCAGGCTGGCCGAGGGTCCGCATGCCGTCCAGGCGTGCCTCGGGATCAGGCGTCGGCGGAGTCCGCCTTCTTCCGCGGGGAACGTCGCTTCGGCGCGGCGGCTTCCGCTGCGGGAGCCTCGGCGCTCGGCTCGACCTTTCGGGTCGTCCGACGCTTCGGCGCGCTAGCCTCAGTCACGGCTCCCCCGGTCGCGGCGCGAGCACCGAGGTCCTCCGCGACGGCCGCGGGCTTTCGGGTCGTCCGACGCTTCGGTGCCGCCTCGGCGGGGGGTGGAGCCAGATCGACCGATGCCGCCGCCTTGACGCCATCGCTCGTGGCCGCGGCCGCGGCTGTTCGTCGTCGCGGCGTCCGGGCGGACGCTCCCGACGGCGCCGACGGGGACTCGATGGTTGCGGCGGCCGAGGCGGCCTCCGGCTCGCCGGCCCGGGCGGGTCTGGTGGATCGACCGCCCATCTGGGCCCGGAGCATTGCCTCGATCTCCGGCGGGACCTCGCTCCAGGGGTCACCGCCCGATTCCGATCGCGGTCCGGGCCGCGGAACCGGGCGATCGCTGCGAGGCCGTTCGTCGCCACGTGGGCGTTCGTCGCCGCGTCCGCCGCGAGGGGCAGGCTCGGCGAAGCGGCTCACGCCGCCGCCGCGGCCACCGCCGAAGCGCTCGCGCTCCATCGCGGCGGCATACGACCCGCGCGTCGCGCGACCCGGGCCGCCCTGACCCCCGCGACCGGGCCCTCCCGGACCACGGCCATCACGCTGACGACGCTCGGCGACGAGGTACTCCGGGATCGGCGGTTCGTCGAGATCCTCGTCGATTCCGATCGGCCTGGGGCCGCCCGGTGCCGTCGCCGGCATGCCGATCTGGGAGTCCCATACGGACCCGAACGCGAACCCGGCGCGCTTCGCCGGTACCGGCAGTGGTTCCGGCGCTTCCTCCTCGTCTCGATCCTCGGCCGGCGCGGGTGCGTCGCCATCCGGTGCTCCACCATCCGCCAGCTCCCGTCCGCGGCCGCGACCGCGGCCTCGACCGCCTCGGCGTCGGCGTCGGCGACGTTGCTCGTCGCCGGTGGCATCCTCACCGTCGGCACGCGGGGCGTCGGCGGCCTCGAGGGATTCATCCTCATCCTCGGCGTCCGGCACGATCGCCGGCGGCACGATCGAGGCCACCCGCGACAGCTTCTCGCCGGGCAGGACGACAAGCGGTGTCCCATCCGAGGTCACGGCCGCAACGGCCGCATCACGGGTGCTCACGGGCACGCGGGTGCGCACCCGACTTCGCGACGGCGCGGCCACGACGGGCTCGCCCTCGACGACCCGCGGGCGTGCGCGGCCCCGACCGCGGCTGCGCGCGCCGGTTCCCTCGCTCTGCTTGTCCGGGACCTCCGTCATCGACAGGTCCTGCTCGTCGTCCGCAACACGCCGGCCGGACCGGGACGACCCCTTCTCGACTCGGGCTACCTGGGTGATCTCCGTGAACTGGTCCGCGACCTCGATCAGGTCCGACGACGTGTTGCCGCGGAAGCTGATGACCTCGACGCGAACGCCCTGTTCCTGAACGGCTCGGATGGCCGGGGCGAAGTCGCCGTCGCCGGAGACGACGATGGCAATGTCCAGGTTCCGGGCGGTCTTCATCATGTCCACGACGAGCTCGATGTCGAGGTTCGCCTTGACCTTGCCGTCACCGTACTTCCGGATGTCCTTGCTCACGACCTTGTAGCCGTGCCGGCGCAGGAAGTCATGGAAGTTCCGCTGGTTCTCGTTGTCCGGGTCCAGCCCCGTATAGGCGTACGCACGCACGAGATCGCGACCCGCCGAGGCCGACTTCAGCAGCGTGACGTAGTCGATGTCCACGCCGGCCGCCTTGGCCGCGTAGAAGATGTTCGCCACGTCCACGAAGACGGCGACGTTCTTGCCCACAGATACTCCTATTCCTGACGGCGCCGCGGCCGAGTCTCCGGCCCACGCGCCTCGATCAACGGGTCCGCCGCCCGCCGGCCCCGGCCGGTGCGAGCACGCGTCCCATGAGCGGACCGAGTTCGTTGAAGCCTCGCTGCTCCCACCGGGTCCGTTCGGCGGGGTCGTCCGGCCGCGGCGCCTCGACGGACGCACAGCCCTTGTTCGCAGCCGACCGAAGAGCCTCCTCGAGGAGCGCCCCGGTCACCACGTCCACGTCGGCAGTCGGGCCGACGACGAGAAGATCGATCGTTCCGACGTACCCGCCGGCCTGGACCGAGGGCCGGATCGCGAGGACCGCGCCGCCCACAATCTCCCGTCGCCGTTCCGCGACGAGGACGCTCGCATGGGGGAGGTAGACCAGCTGACGCAGCAGATCCGCGGCGTCGAGCGCCGTACCGGAATTACGGGCGCCGATCCGATCGCCGCTCAATGCGACGAACCGGTCGATGTCCGTGATCCGGGCTGCTCGGACCGTATATTCCACGCCGCCGCTGGTACCTCGATCGGGTGGCGTCACCGTGATGCGACCACCCCGACCGGGGCCGACCGGGGTCGCTCCGATGCCGCGTACCGCGCGGGAGGCGAGCGAGACTCGCTCTGGAACCGTCCCGGGTCGCGGCGACCGGTTGTTGCAATCGGTGCGCCGACCCCTATCATACGATATCGCTTCGGCGGCAACCTGCGCGCCGCCCGAACCGGTACGGAGTCGCCGGCCGCCGCGCACCACCTCCGCGTTCCCCGACCGTTCGCCTCACAAGGGGCGGACTGCCGGGGTCTGACACGGAACGGGCGCCAGGCCCGCAATATCGGAACCGGATTCGGGTCGGGGATCGGGTCGGCCGACCGGGGATCGCACCGGGCTGAACCCGGGCGATCGGTTCTTAGGAGGAGAATGCATGAAGCTCACTAAGGTTGGCGCGCTCGCCGGGATCGCGGTCCTCGCCTTCTCCGCGTGCGGCACCGGCGGTGGTGGCACCGGAGACAAGGGCACCATCCAGATCTGGTCGGAGCTGCCGCGCCAGGGCTCGTCGAAGGGTCAGACGGATACGATCGTCAACGCGATCCAGTTCGCCCTCGACGCCCGCGGCGGCAAGGTCGACGGCTGGACCATCAAGTACGTGGACAAGGACGACTCGACGGCCGAGGCCGGCAAGTGGACGCAGGAACGCGCCACGGCCCTCTCGACCGAGGCGGCCAGCACCAATGACCTCGTGGCGTACATCGGGACGTTCAACTCGGGCGCCGCGAAGATCGTAATCCCCGTCCTGTGCAAGGCGGGCGTTCCGATGATCAGCCCCGCGAACACCTACCCGGGCCTCACCAAGCCCGGCAAGGGTACCGCGGACGAGCCGGGTGTCTACTACCCGGACGGCTGCAAGCACAACTACTTCCGCGTCGTCCCGGCGGACGACCTCCAGGGTGACGTGGGCGCCGCGTGGGCCAAGGACCTCGGAGCGGCCAAGGTCTACGTCCTCGACGACACCGAGATCTACGGCAAGGGCGTGGCGGACGTGTTCGAGGCGTCGGCCAAGGGCCTCGGCATCACGGTCCTCGGACACGACCAGGCCCCCGGCAAGTCGACCGACTTCAAGGCCCTCGCGGCCAAGATCGGCGACGCCGGCCCTGACCTCGTGTACTACGGCGGCATCACCCAGAACAACGCCGGCCAGCTGTGGAAGGACCTCAAGGAAGCCATGCCGAACGTCATGCTGATGGGCGCGGACGGCCTCTACGAGGAAGGCTTCATCACGGCTGCGGGCGACGCGGCCGAGGGCACCTACCTGACCTTCGGCGGCACCACGGCGGACCAGTACACGGGCGCCGCGCTGAAATGGCGGGACGACTTCAAGGCCAAGTACGGTGCGGACTCCGTTGAGGTCTACACCATCTACGGCTACGAGGCGGCCAACGTCACACTCGCCGCGATCGAGAAGGCCTCCAAGGCCGGCGCGAAGGATGTCAAGGCCCTCCGGGCGGGCACCATCGATGCCCTCCTGGCGACCAAGGACTTCGTGGGCGTGCTCGGGACGTGGTCGTTCGACGCGAACGGCGACACCTCGAACAAGCTGTTCTCCGGTTCGCAGATCGAAGGCGGCGAGTTCGTCTTCAAGACGGTCCTCGGGCAGAACCCTCCCGAGCACCTCGATATCCCTCACGGG
>JBKJVO010000262.1:0-3577 GCA_046717305.1 Candidatus Limnocylindrales bacterium | reverse complement strand
CGGCCCCCCCCCCCCCCCCCCCCCCCGCGACCCGATCCGTGTCGGCTGCGCCGGAGGCACGGTTGGTGCCCGTGGCTACTCGACGGGGATCTCCCCGTAGTTCGCCTCCAGCCGGACACCGCGCCTGGCACGGACGATCCGCGAGATCTCGAAGATCACGAGGCCCGAGACGACGGTCCCCGCGGCGATGAGGAATCGGACAACGTCCTTCGTCAGGTTGCCGTCCTCCCCGGTGATCGGCTTGAGCGTAAGACCGTCAAGGATGCTGACGCCCGAGAGCGGGTCGTTGAGGTACGCCCACAGCGCGACGCACAGTGCGACGAAGCTCAGGGCCCCGACGATGGAGACCACCGGCAGGCCGGCGGCGCGCCACGCGATCGGCGAGGACTCCCACATCGCCCGGCGGCGGTACGGGAAGGCGATCGCCGCGATCGAGACGATCATGAAACTGGTGATGAACGCGATGATCCCCACGAGGGTCGTGAAGTCGGGGTTCGTCGCGTAGACGTACAGCGCGAGGGCGCTCATCAGGCCCACCACGACGAGCGAGAAGACGGGCGTGTGGTAGCGGTCGCTGACCGCCGCGAAGCGCGCCGGCAGGACGCCGTCGAGGCCATACGCGAGAAGGTTCCGGGACGCGTTGAGGATCTGGCCCGGGAGCCACGTGTAGCTCCAGAAGACGAACCCAACGCCGACGACCAGGGCGGTGAGGAGATTGCCGGACGCATACGCCACGAGCTCGGAGAACGGCAATGGGTACGGCTGCCCGAGGACGTTCGAGACGTACGGATCCCAGCCGACGACCCCGAGGAATGTCGTCCCGATGGTGCTCGTGATGAGCGAGGTCAGGACGATCGCGACGCCGACGGAGACGATCGCGGCGATCGGCATCGACCAGAGCTGGATCCGGCTGGCCCGCTTGACCTCGCCGCCGATGTAGGCGGACGACTGGTTGAACACGAGCTCGAGGTAGATCCACGTGATCGGGATGAGCGTCCAGTAGAAGTCTGTTGGTGCCTCCGCGAAGCCGTCGGCAACGGCCGTGGCGATGACCACGGCGTGCGTGTCGGTGAGGCCGGTCGCGGGATCCCAGAACCGGTTGAAGTTGTCGATGAAGCCCTGGCCGGAGCTTGTGAGCATCACGACCGCGATGAGCCCGAGACCGACTACCGCGATTCCGAACAGCACGTTCTGGATCCGGAAGTAGGCGTTGAGCCCCAGGCTAAAGACCGAGATCAGCGCGGCGAGCAGGACGAGGCCGGTGATGATCGTCCCTTCGGGGGTCACGAACCAGTTGCCGATGTCGAGCAGTGTGCTGTTACCACCCATCAGCCCCAGGCTGCGGAAGAGCGGCCCCAGCCCGTAGCGCGCGAAAAAAGCGGATGGGACGCCGCCGTAGATGAACCACCAGACCGTGTTGATCCAGCTCGACATCATCCCGAGCCGAGGACCCAGGATCCGGCTGACATAGACGTAGTCGGCGCCCGAGCGCGGCATCGCCGCCGCGAGCATCGAGAACACGAGACTCGTCGGCAGGACGATCACGAGCGCCAGCAGGAAGCTGCCCGTGATGTTGCCGCCGGGATAGAAGGCGGGCTCAAGCTGCAGCGCGAACATCACCATCAGCCCGATGCTGACGAAGTTGATGTTGTAGATGAGGGTGCTCCAGGTTCCCGCCTCGCGAACGAGGCCGGTGGCCTGGCGTTGATAGAGCCCTTGACCGCTGGCCATTCCTCTCTCCTTTCGTCGCGCGGCCGGTGGGACGAGCCGGCGCGCACCTCCCCGACCTATCCTGACACGAACTGGTGGCCGATCACCGTGCCTTTCTCGAGGGTCACGAGGACGCCCTGGAGGGTCCCCTCGCCGTACGTGCTCCCGGGGTTGATCACGAGGGTCCGCCCGATGTGTCCGGCAGCCTTCGACTCGTGGATGTGGCCATGGAGCGAGAGCACCGGCTGGAGGCGCTCGACGGCCGCCCGGACGGCCGCGCTGCCCACCGGCTCCAGGAGCGGCTGGCCGCCCCCCGACTCGACCCGCAGGTCGGGCGTGAGCTTGAGCGCCAGGTCCAGACCAGACCCATGAGGCGGGTCGTGGAGGTTGAAGATCGTGGGCTGCCCCGGGATCAGCTGCACGATCAGGTCGTCGAGGGCGGCCGCCATCCCCTCCTCGGTCACCTCGCGGGGGCTGTGCCACGGGGTCGTCGTGGAGTAGCCGTAGCTGACGACCTGGTACCCCTCCAGCTCGACGCGCCTGCCCTCCGCGTCCACGATCCAGTCGCCCTGGGCAAGGAGCTGCTTCACCATCGGCTCGTCGTCGTTGCCGGGCATCATGAGCGCCGGGATCCCGGCCTTTCGCAGCCGCTCGTCCGCGAGCGTCACCCAGCGTTCGGCGGTCTGGGTCATGACCTTGGTGAAGACCGCCCGGAGGTGCTCCGGGTCGGCCAGCTGGGCGGCCTCTTCCGGTGTAGTCCGATACGGGTAGAACCCATTCGTCCGGATCCGGTCCTCGAGCTCGTCCAGACCGGTGCCAGCCTCGACCTCGTGCACGCGCGCGAACAGGGTCGCCCGAAATCGGCCCGGCGCCACCTCGACGATGGGGACGAGCGCCTTGCCCGTGATGTCGCCGCCGAAGATCAGGGCGTCGGCACCGTAGAACGGGGCCGCGTTGAGGAACTTGCGGAAGACGCGCTCGGACCCGTGGATGTCCGAGGCAAAGAAGAGCGTCAGCCGGTTCTTCACGGCAGCGCGGGTCGGTCGTGGTAGACCGGGATGAGCGGAAGCGTTTCGACGTGCGCCGCGATCTCGCCGGCCGTGGCGATCCACAGCCCGTCGATCGAGCGGGCGTGCTCCATCAGCCGCTCCAGCGCGGCGGCGCGCGACGGTCGTCCGCTCGCGAACGGGTGATTCGTGAGGACGAACAGGCCGCCCTCGGCAACGAGCGCGTCCAGCTCCAGGGTCCACAGCTCGAGGACCTTGGCGGGGCTCTCGATGAGGCCGGATCCCGAGAGACCCGGCAGGTAGACGTACTGCTCCCAGTCGTCGAGGCCCCAGTGGATCGGGAGCTCCACGATGCTCGGCGCGCCCGGCCCGGGTCCGGCCGCGACCCGGTAGGGATGATCCGCGTCCATCAGGCTCGAGTCGTACTGGAATCCGTGGCGCGCAAGGATCCCCACGCTCGCGTCGCTCGCTTCCCACATGGGCGCCCGCCAGCCGACCGGGCGGACCCCGGCGACCCGGTCAAGCGCCTCCAGGCCGCGGACGAGGAGGTGCTCCTCTTCCTCTGGAGATAGCCCGGAGACGGGCTCGTGGAGGTAGCCGTGGTGGGCGATTTCGTGGCCGGCGTCGCGGATCGAGCGTATTACCCCGGGCCAGCGCTCGGCTGTATAGCCCGGGATGAAGAACGTCGCCCGGATCCCCTGCCGGTCCAGGATCCGGAGGAGCCGGGGCACTCCAGTCCGCGGGCCGTATGCCTGATGGGTCATGACGGACAGGCGGCCGGCGGCTTCGGGAGCGCCCGCGAGGATTGCACTCTCGGCGTCGACGTCGAAGGTAAAGGCAGCAGCCGCCCTGGATCCGGG
>JBKJVO010000261.1:0-2863 GCA_046717305.1 Candidatus Limnocylindrales bacterium | reverse complement strand
GGTCTGGGGCGTTCGTGAGCTTCCTCGGCACCGGCGGCGAGGAAGCCCTCCGCGCCGCCTACCCGCCGGCGACCCTTGCCCGCCTCGTCGAGGCGAAGCGCCGCTATGACCCCGGCAACCTCTTCCGCTCGAACCTCAACGTTCGTCCGGCCCCGGCGGCGGCGTCCGGCTGACCCGGTCCAGACACCCGGTCAGGGAGTCTTCCGCTGATCAGAACCGAGGGAACTGGAGCGGGAGACGAGGTTCGAACTCGCGACCTTCTGCTTGGGAAGCAGACGCTCTGCCAACTGAGCTACTCCCGCTCGGGAGAGGCACATTCTAACGGGCGGCCGTAGAGCCGCCACCGCGCAATTGGCCCGGCGTCCCTCAGTCGACCCATCGCGCGCGGCACAGCTGATAGAGATCGCGTCCCAGGGCCGGATCTGCTCGAACCGTGAATGAGACGCTCCGCGTCGTGGCGTTCGCATGACTCGGTAGTCCTTTTGGGCCGGGTCGGGACTGGCCCTCTTGGGTCGTGGTCGTCGGGGCGCGGGACGCCGACGCTATCGACCCTTGGAAACCTTCATCGGACCAACTCGCTCCTCCGCGCCCCGGCGTGCTCACGGTGGCCGCTGGCTGACTGCGCTCGTGGCCGGGCTCCTGCTTGGCCTGCTGGTCGTCGTGCCCGCGAGCGCGACCTCGCAGTCGATGGTCCCAGCCTGCGACGGCGTGAACATCCGGTCCGCGACATCCACGAGCTCGACGGTCGTCGTGAAGCTCGGCCTCTCGGCCACACTGATGGTTTCGGGGACGGTTGCCGGATCCAGCTGGAGCACGGTCTGTCCGACGTCGAAGGCCGCTTCATCGTGGTACTCGATCACCACGATCAACGGCCAGTCCGTGGCAACGCTCTACGGCGTCAGCGTGCTGTATGCGGCCACCGGTGTCCTCACGGCGGCGTCCGCCGGCGCGACCGCATCGCCGACGCCGGCCCCGACCGCGACGCCCGCACCCACCGCGGCAGACGCCCCCGCCGCAACCCCGGCTCCAACCGCGACCGCCACGCCCACCCAGACTCCGGCGCCCACGGCGTCATCCTCGACCGGGATGGCGATGGTCCCCGCCTGCGATGGCGTGAACCTCAGGACCACCGCCTCCACGAGCGCCACGATCAAGGTCAGGCTGGCCCTCGCCAACACGCTGACCGTCGCCGGCTCGGTGGCCGGCTCCTCGTGGAGCACGATCTGCCCGACATCGAAGGCCAGCTCGGCCTGGTACAAGGTCTCCCAGGTCAACGGCCAGTCCGTGACTTCGCTGTACGGCGTCGCCGTGCTGTATGCCGCGGCGGGCGTCCTGACGGGCACCGTGACAACCACCCCGACGGGACTCGCGGCGCTCGGTCCCACCACGACGTTCTACGGGCGCGGCTACGGCCACGGCGTCGGCATGTCCCAGTACGGCGCGCGCGGCCGGGCGATCGCCGGCCAGACCGCCGCAGAGATTCTCGCGCACTACTACGCTGGTACGACGATCGGGTCCATCTCGCCGGACACGGCGATCCGCGTTCTCCTGCTCGACAATTTCGCCCCGACCGCCGTGGCGCCGCTGACGATCTACGGTCGGGGCGGCCCCTGGACCGTCACGGGCATCGCGACGGCGTTCCCCGCGGAGGCGCGACTCCGCCTCTTCCCGCCGGTCGACGCCGCGGCGTCCTGGCGCATCGTCGTCGGATCCGCGACCAACGAGATCCTCTACGAGGGCCCGGTCGCTGCAGACTTCCGGATCGCCGGGACGACCGACGCGACCACGATCCAGCTCTTCTCCAAGCCGACGACCTACGATCTCTTCCGAGGCAGGCTGCGGGTCATCGCCTCGGGCGCGACGGTCGATGTCGTCAATGAGCTCCCGATCGAGGCCTACCTCGGCGGCGTCGTGCCGGCGGAGATGCCCACATCGTGGCCGATGGAGGCCCGAATCGCCCAGACGATCGTGGCCCGATCGTATGCGGCCGCGCAGCTCCATCCGGCGACCGGCACGTTCGACGTCTACGGCGACACGCGCTCCCAGGTCTACGGCGGTGTCCGCCGCGAGCAGGCCGGTGCCGACGTCGTGGTCACCGCCACGGCGGGCCAGGTGCTCCGGAGCGGCACGGCCGTCGTCAACGCGCTCTTCCACTCGACCGGCGGCGGCGCGACCGAGCACAACGAGAACGTGTTCGTCTCGTCCAGCGGGGCGAAGGTGGCCGCGCCGGCGAGCTACCTTCGCGGCTCGTCCGACCGCGACCCGGGCGGTATCGCCTACGACACGGGCGCGCCCTGGGCGATCTGGCAGACCCGGACGTACACGGTCGCCGAGCTGTCCGCGATCTTCGCGAAGGACGCCCGAACGAACGTGGGCACGTTGTCCGCCCTCGATCTTCGCAATCGCGGGGTCTCCGGCCGCCTCATCAGCGTCACGCTGATCGGATCCAGCGGGACGAAGACGGTATCCGGCGCGGTGTTCGTCGATGCGTTCAACGCCGGCAGGCTGTCGACCGACGCCCCCCTTCGCAGCACCCTCCTGGACATCTCGCCCATTCCATAGCCGCGGCCGGCTGGTACGCTCTCGCCTTCCCCGAACGGTGCTGGAGGAGGGATCCCGAGATGGCCGAGAACCGGACGAAATTCATCCTCGACGAGGACCGCATCCCGCGGGCCTGGTACAACATCGCCGCCGATCTCCCGACGCCGGCTCCGCCGGTCCTCCATCCGGGCACCGGCCAGCCCATCGGCCCGGCAGACCTGGCGCCGCTCTTCCCGATGGAATTGATCAAGCAGGTCGTCAGCCAGGATCGGGAGATCGAGATCCCCGAACCGGTTCGCGAGGCCTACCGCCTCTATCGACC
>JBKJVO010000260.1:0-4577 GCA_046717305.1 Candidatus Limnocylindrales bacterium | reverse complement strand
CCACCGGCGTTGCGCTCGATCGCGAGGCGCTCAAGCTGCTGGCCACCGAATTCGCCGCGGAGATCGCCCGGCTGGAGGCCGAGATCTACATCGATGTCGGGCACGAGTTCAACCTGGGCAGCCCCAGGCAGCTCGAGCAGGTCCTCTTCTTCGAGCTGAACCTGCCCAGGGGCAAGCGCACCAAGACCGGCTACTCCACCGACGCGTCCGTGCTCGAGGATCTGCGTGCGGCGCACCCGATGGTCGACAAGCTCCTCGAGTGGCGCACCTACACTAAGCTGCGGTCGACCTACGTCGAAGCGCTGCCGACGCTGATCGCCGGCGATGGTCGCCTCCACACGACCTTCCACCAGGCGATCGCCGCGACCGGTCGTCTCTCTTCATCCGACCCGAACCTCCAGAACATCCCGATCCGGACGCCGCTCGGACGACGGATCCGACGAGCGTTCGTTGCCGGGGCGCCGGATCTCGTCCTCGTCGCGGCGGACTACTCGCAGATTGAGCTCCGGATCATTGCCCATGTCTCGGGCGACGAGCACCTCCGCGCCGCGTTCGAGCGGGGCGCGGACATTCATCGGGAAACGGCGGCCCGGGTTCTCCACAAGGCGCCCGAGGATGTCACCGGCGACGAGCGGTCGATGGCGAAGATGGTGAACTTCGGACTCGCCTACGGGATGAGCGACTTCGGCCTCTCGAGCCGGGCCGGGATCAGCCGGCAGGAGGCACAGGAGTTCATCAACTCGTACTTCGCGGCCTATTCCGGGATCAGCTACTACATGCTCCACATCAAGGAGTCCGCGCGACGCGACGGCTTCGTCCAGACACTGCTGGGCCGGAAGCGTCAGATCCCCGAGCTCCGGGCTGCGAACCCGAACCTCCGCGGGGCGGGGGAGCGGATGGCGATCAACATGCCGATCCAGGGCACGGCGGCCGACATCGTGAAGATCGCGATGATCCGGCTCGACGAGCGCCTTGCGGCCGACGGCTTCAGGGCACGCCCGCTCCTCCAGGTCCACGACGAGCTGCTGCTCGAGGTCCCGCGCGACGAGGTGGAGCGCCTCGTTCCAGTGTTGCGCGAGATCATGGAGGGCGCCCTCACGCTCGATGTGGCGCTGACCGTGGACGTGAAGGTCGGCGACGACTGGGAGTCGATGACCCCGGTGTCTCGGCGTGACGCGGTGCTCGCCGAAGCCGGCGAGGCGGCGGCGGCGGGCTGACGTGCCTGAGCTGCCCGAGGTCGAGACCGTCGCGCGCGACCTTCGCGGCCTCGTCACCGACGCAACGATCACCGGCGCCACGTGCCACTGGGCGCGGACGCTCCGGACGCACGACCCGCGCACGATCGGCCCCGCGCTCGCGGGCCGGCAGATCCTCGTCGTCGGGCGGCGCGGCAAGCAGCTGCTTCTGGAGCTGTCCGGCGCGGCGATCCTGACGATCCACCTGAAGATGACGGGCCAGCTCTTCGTCGTGCCCGCCGACGCGCCTCCCGACCCACATGTCCGCCTCGTCCTCTCATTCGCAGACGGGCGCGAGCTCAGGTTCCGGGACATCCGGAAGTTCGGGAAGATCGGGTTGTACGGAGTGGATCCCGCGACTGGGGAAGCGGTCCACGAGGCCGGCGGTGCGGCCGTCTTCGCGGGCACCGGTCCGGAACCGATCGACGACGCGTTTACGGTTCGAGCCTTCCGGCGGCGGATCCGGTCACGACGCGGCCGGCTCAAGCCGCTCCTGCTCGACCAATCCTTCATCGCGGGCGTCGGGAACATCTATGCCGACGAGGCACTCTGGGCGGCACGGCTCCATCCGCTCCGCTCCGCTGCCACGCTCCGCACCGGCGACGAGCGGCATCTGTACGAGGCGGTCCGGCGCATCCTCCTCGAGGCGATCGAGCGGCGAGGCAGCTCCATCGACGACTACACCGCGCCCGAGGGCGACGGGTCCATACAGGAACGGCTCCTCGTCTACCAGCGCGCCGGCGAACCATGCCATCGCTGCGCCCGACCGATCCGGCGGATCGTCATCGGGGCACGGGCCACGCACTTCTGCTCGTGGTGCCAGCGGCTCCCCGCGTCCGACCGGAAGGGCGCGGCAGCGATCCTGCGGGGGATGACGCCGCGGGCGGGGAGCCCCACGAGGCGCCCCGCCGAGCGCCGGGGCCGGCGCTGGACCGAGCTGGATGGCGAGGCGGCCCTCGGGCGGGCCGCGGTTGAGATCGATGTCGTCGCCGTTCGCGCAAGGGCCCGAGCCGAGCGGACGCGCCGAGCGGCCGCAACGCGGCGGGCCGCGGCTCGAGCCTCGGCGGGAGCGACCTGATGTCGATCCTGCGCCTGACCGGCGTCTCCCGGGAGGTCGGCACCCTCGTGATCCTCGACGCGATCGACGCGGCGGTGGCCCTCGGCGACCGAATTGGATTGGTGGGTCCGAACGGCGCGGGCAAGACCACGCTCCTCCGGATCGCGGCCGGCATGGACGAGCCGGATCGCGGTACCGTGTCCCGAAAGCGCGCCCTGTCGCTTGGTCTGCTCGCCCAGGAGGCGCACCTGGACGAGCGGTTCATGGCTGCACCGGACCTGCGCTCCGCCGTTCGGCACGGGGCGGCGCACCTCGAGCGCATGGCGGAGGAGCTCGCCGGCCACGAGCACGAGGGCCGGGTCGAGGAGCTCCACTACGCGGATCTCCAGCACCGCTTCGAGGTCCTCGGCGGGTACACGCTCGACCAGCGCGTGGACGCGGCATTGTCCGGCCTCGGGTTCGCGCCCGAGGATCTTGGCCGTCCGCCGGCGTCGCTGTCCGGCGGCGAGCAGACGCGAGCCGCCCTGGCCCGCCTGGTCATCGCCGATCCGGATCTGCTCCTGCTCGACGAGCCGACGAATCATCTCGACCTCGGCGCCCTGGAGTGGCTGGAGGAGCATCTCCGCCGGCGAGCCGGGTCGCTGCTCGTCGCGTCACACGACCGGGCGTTTCTCGACGCGACGGTGACGCGCGTCTGGGAACTTCGCGATCGTCGTCTGACCGTCTTTCGTGGCGACTACAGCGCCTATCACCGTCAGCGAGTGGAGCGCGACCTGCGCGCGGGGAAGGAGGGTGAGTCGCACGCCGAGCAGATCGTCCGCGAGCACGAGCTCGTCCAGCGCTACAGGAGCCACCGCAAGTTCGCCAAGATGCACGAGCACGAGGCGCGCCTGGAGCGACTCCAGGCAGACGCGGTGGAGGCGCCGAAGACCCGGAAGAAGCTGCGGCTGCCGAGTGCCGGGCTCGTCGGCGGCGGACCATCGCGCTCCGGGGAGATCGTCGTCCGGGCGGACGAGCTCGTCGTGGGGTACCTGCCGGTCCCGGGTTCGCGGGCGGCCCCGGTGCGGGTTGCCCGTGCGCCGTTCCTGGCGGCCCGGCGCGGCGAGCGGATCGGGATCGTGGGACCCAATGGTGCCGGCAAGACGACGCTCCTCCGGGCGATCGCCGGGGAGCTGCCGCCGCTCGACGGCGCCGTGAGCTTCGGGAGCGGCGCCCAGCTGGGCTATCTCGCCCAGCTCCGTCCCGCCGCCATCCCGGGGGCCACGGTCCTCGACGCGCTCCTTGAGGCGGTCCCGGTGACGCCGGGCGAGGGACGTGCGTACCTGGCCCGATTTCTGTTCCGCGGCGATGACGCGTTCAAGGAGGTCCGGCTCCTGTCTGGCGGCGAGCGGAGCCGCCTCGAGCTGGCGCTCCTGGGGACCACGTCGTCCAACCTGATGCTCCTCGACGAGCCCACGAACCACCTTGACGTCGGCGCCCGCGAGGCGATCGAGGCCTTCCTCACCGAGAGCCCGGCGACGATCCTCGTCGTCTCCCACGATCGCCGGTTCCTCGAGACGATCTGTGAGCGCATGTGGGTCGTCGACGGTGGGCTCGTGGCGACGTTCGAGGGCGGCTACCGCGCCTGGCGCGACGCGGTCGCGAACGGCTGGACGGTCCCGGCCGCCGTCGAACGGGAGCGCCAACGGCTCCACCCCGAGACGCGATCGACCAACGGCCGTCGCGTGCCGGGCCCCCGCGTCCTGAGCGGCACGGCCGGTAGCGTCGTGGATCCGGCCGTCGTAGCGGGACTGGAGCCCGCCGCTGGGCCCGCCCGCGCCAAGGCGGTGGCTCGCGGTCCGAAGCTCTCGAAAGACGCCTACCGCCGCCAGCGCGAGACCATCGATTCTGACCTGACGCGGCTCGGGCTGCGGAAGAACCATCTCGAGCTTTCGATGGGCGACCCGGCGGTCCGGTCGAACTTCATCGAGCTCCGCAGGATCACGAGCGAGCTTGCCGACGTGGAGGTCGCACTGGCAGCGGCGGAGGACGCCTGGCTCGTCATCGAGGAGCGGGCGCCGTGACGATTCGGATCGGGATCACCGGGCCGATCGGCTGTGGCAAGTCCACGATCGCCGGTTGGCTCGGCGAGCTCGGCGCGGTCGTCGTGGACGCGGACGAGGTCGCTCGCGAGGTCGTGGCGCCGGGCGAATCCGCGCTCGACGCGGTCGCCGCCGCGTTCGGGGCCGTGGTGCTGACCGCGGATGGGGCGCTGGACCGGGCGGCCCTCGGGCGGATCGTCTTCG
>JBKJVO010000259.1:0-5789 GCA_046717305.1 Candidatus Limnocylindrales bacterium | reverse complement strand
CTGCTGGGCCAGGTCCGCGCACCGCTGTCGTACCGGACCGAGGTACCGCTGACGATGCAGGCGGGCCGGCCGGAGCAGCGGGCCTGGGATGCGCTGATCCTGGGGGCAGGGCGGCGGACGGGGATCGCGCGCTGTGGGCGCGGATCTCGTCGCGGTTGTGCCGTAGCGGACACATCCGGACCCGGCGTGGCGTTGCGGTGGCGGCTCGCGAAACGCGCGCCGATCCCTATGATCGGCGGGATGGTCTGGGTCATGCGCCTGCGCCGCGCCGTCGCCCGCGCTCTGCCGGTGCCCGTGAAGCGCCTGCTGCGCCGGGTACTCCCGGCGGGGATCGTCGGCTGGGCGCCCCGGGTGCGCCGGTTCTCGCTCGCCATGCCCGTTCCGCCGGCCCATCTGGGGGCGGCGGTCCGACCCGCGGCCAGTCCCGCCCGTGTGCGAATTGAGGCGCCCTTTCGCTCCTACGTCCCGCGCCTCCTCGAGGAGCGCGGCGTGGCCGGATACGAGCCCGAGACGATGGCGGCATTCCTCGCGGCGATCTCGCTCGGCGGTGCGACCGAGGTCTTTGACGTCGGCGCGAACGTCGGCGTCTTCTCGATCGTCGCGGCCACGACCACGACCGCCCGCGTCACCGGTTTTGAGCCGACGCCACAATTGGCGGCGACATTCCGCGCCGTCGCGGCCACGAACGAACTCTCCTATGAGGTCGAGGCGATCGCGCTCGGCGCGAGGACGGGCACCGCGACGCTCTACCTGTCGGCCAAGACCGACAGCTCCAATTCCTTGCAGGAGGGCCACCGCCAGGCGACCGGCATCGTCGAGGTTCCCGTCGAGCGCCTGGACGACTACGTGGCGAGAACCGGACGCCGACCCGCGGTCATGAAGATCGACACGGAGACCACCGAGCCGGACGTCCTCGCGGGCGGCCTCGACACGCTCCGGACCGCGCGGCCGTGGATCGTCTGCGAGGTCCTCGCCGACAAGACCGAGGCGCCGCTGATGGCGCTTCTTCGGCCGCTCGGGTATCGGTTCCACCACCTCGGCGATGGGCCGGCACCCACCGAAACCGACGAGATCATCGGGGACAGGACGTACCGCCACCGGGACTGGCTGTTCACCCCTCATCCGTTGCCCCCGGGCTTCGCGTCGCATTACACGGCCTGGCTTGCCGCGATCCAGGCGAGCGGGTAGCCGAAAGAACGCCTGTTCGGTTTGCCAGGGTTCCGGTACACTGCGGCCGTGCCCCTCGATCGAATCGTGGTTCGCGGCGCCCGCGAACACAACCTGAAGAACGTCACCCTCGACTTCCCGCGGGACCGGCTGGTGGTCATCACCGGCCTGTCGGGGAGCGGGAAGTCCAGCCTCGCTTTCGACACGATCTATGCCGAGGGCCAGCGCCGGTACGTCGAGAGCCTGTCGGCGTACGCGCGGCAGTTCCTCGGCCAGATGGAAAAGCCGGACGTGGACCAGATCGACGGGCTCTCGCCGGCGATCTCGATCGACCAGAAGGGCGCCAGCCGGAACCCACGCTCCACCGTCGGGACGGTCACCGAGATCTATGACCACCTCCGCCTCCTGTTCGCCCGGATCGGGCATCCGCACTGCCCCGTCTGCGGGCGCGAGATCGAGCGCCAGACTGTCCAGCAGATCGTGGACCAGGTGCTGGCGATGCCGGAGGGGACGCGACTCCTCGTCCTGGGCCCGCTGATCAAGGACCGCAAGACGGAGGGGGACCGCGTCTTCGAGGCGGCCCGGAAGCAGGGGTTCGTCCGCGTTCGCGTGGACGGCGAGACCTCCGACCTTGCCGAGGCGCCCACCCTGGACAAGTACAAGCGCCACTCGATCGAGGTCGTGGTGGACCGGTACGTCGTCCGTCGGGCGGAGGCACCGGACGACTGGGCGCGGGACGCCGCCGGCCACCCCATCGACCCAGGCACTGGCGACGTCGCGCCGGACCCGGATGCGCCGCGCCTCGCCGACTCGATCGAGACCGCGCTCCGCCTCGGCGAGGGCGTGGTCCTCATCGCCCCGGCGCCGCGCGAGGGGGGACCCCCCGAGTTCGATGAGCGCCGCTTCTCCGAGCGCTATTCCTGCCCGTATGACGGCACCACGATCGACGAGCTCGAGCCCCGGAGCTTCTCGTTCAACTCGCCGCACGGCGCGTGCCCCACGTGCACCGGCCTGGGCACCCGCCTGGAGATCGATCCCCAGCGCGTCATCCCGGACCGCTCGAAGAGCGTGCTCAAGGGCGCCGTCGTGCCGTGGTCCCGGATGCCGGCGGACGCGTCGTGGCGGATGAAGATCACCGAGGCGGTGTTCGAGGCGCACGGCTGGGATGCGAAGGCGCCGGTCCGCGACCTGCCGGCGGAGGCCCTCCACCACCTCCTCTACGCGACGAAGGACGAGAAGGTCGTCATCCGCTACAAGCACGAACGGGGTGAGAACTCGTACGTCGCGACCTTCGAAGGCATCGTCACGAACCTCGAGCGCCGGTATCGCGAGACGGAATCCGAGTACATCAAGACCGAGCTCGAGAAGTACATGGTCGAGCGGCCGTGCCCGGGCTGCAACGGGAAGCGCCTTCGACCGGAGGCGCTCGCGGTGACCATCGACGGGCGCGACATCTCCGATGTCGCCGACCTCGCGATCACAGACGCCTTCACGTGGGCGGAGGCGCTCGCGGGTCGAATCACGGAGCGTGAGCGGACGATCGCCTTCCAGGTCCTCAAGGAGATCAGGGCGCGCCTCGGGTTCCTGGTGGACGTCGGCCTCGACTACCTGACGATCAACCGGACGAGCCAGACGCTGTCGGGCGGCGAGGCCCAGCGAATCCGCCTGGCGACGCAGATCGGGACGACCCTGATGGGCGTCCTGTACATCCTGGACGAACCCTCGATCGGCCTGCACCAGCGCGACAACGCGAAGCTCATCGCGACGCTCACGCGACTCCGCGACCTGGGCAACACCGTCCTCGTCGTCGAGCACGACGAGGAGACGATCCGGACCGCGGACTGGGTCATCGACATCGGGCCCGGGGCGGGGGAGCACGGCGGCGAGATCATCGCGAACGGCACGCTCGACGCCCTCCTCGCTGAACCGCGCTCGGTCACCGGGGCGTTCCTCCGCGGCGAGCGGGCGGTGCCCGTGCCGGCGCATCGCCGAGAGGGAAACGGCCTTCTCCTGACGGTTCGCGGGGCGCGGGCCCACAACCTGCGCAACGTGGACGTTTCGGTGAAGCTCGGCACGTTCACGGCCGTGACGGGTGTGTCCGGGAGCGGCAAATCCACCCTTGTCACCGAGGTCCTGTACCGGGCCCTCGCGCGCGAACTTCACGGGTCACGCGAGACGCCGGGGCCTCACGATGCGCTCGAAGGCGCGCAGCACATCGACAAGATCATCGAGATCGACCAGAGCCCCATCGGTCGGACGCCGCGCTCGAACCCGGCGACATACACGGGCCTGTTCGGCACGATCCGTGAGCTGTTCGCCGCAACGCCTGAGGCACGCGTCCGCGGCTACTCCCCGGGCCGCTTCTCGTTCAACGTCAAGGGCGGGCGGTGCGAGAACTGCAAGGGCGACGGGATCATCAAGATCGAGATGCAGTTCCTGCCGGACGTGTACGTCCCGTGCGAGGTCTGCAAGGGTGCGCGCTACAACCGCGAGGCGCTCGAGATCCACTACAAGGGCCGGTCCATCGCCGAGGTCCTCGAGATGACGGTCGCCGAGGCGGTCGATTTCTTCGGACCGGTGACGTCGGTCGCGACCAAGCTGCGGACGCTCAACGACGTCGGCCTCGGCTACATCCATCTGGGCCAGCCGGCCACCACGCTGTCCGGTGGGGAGGCCCAACGGGTGAAGCTCTCGACGGAGCTCTCGAAGCGGGCCACCGGCAAGACGCTCTATGTCCTCGACGAGCCGACGACGGGCCTGCATTTCGCCGATGTCGAGAAGCTCCTCCAGGTCCTCCATCGGCTCGTGGACGCCGGAAATACGGTCCTCGTCATCGAGCACAACCTCGACGTGATCAAGACCGCCGACTGGATCGTGGACCTGGGTCCCGAGGGCGGCGCCCGCGGCGGTCAGGTAATCGCAGAGGGCACGCCCGAGGACATTGCTCGGGTCGAGGGATCCGCGACTGGGGAGTACCTGGCGCGGGTGCTCCGGGGCGAGCCGCTCATTCCGTTGTCGCACGTCACGTTCGCGGAGGAGGCGGGTCGGCGGCGCGCGATCGCGGGATCGTCCGTCGGGACCGGCGACGGTATGCAGGACCGCGAGGCGGTGGCCGGGCGCGGTCGTGGCTGATCGCGCGATCGTGCCGGCGAGGCATGAGACGCCGGAGATCGATGCCGCCGCGCTCGAGGCGGCCAGGGCCGCGGACCGGCTCCTCGCGGCGGCCGTCGCGGCCGGCTCCGAGCGGTGGACGCGCTACCTGAAGGCGATGCCGGACCGGTTCCGCGACGACCCGATCCCGTCGCTCCGTTCTGCCGCCCGCGCCGGGCGTTCCGCGTTCGGGCCCAAGGACTCCATCCGCGACACCCTGCCAGAATCGGTGACGGAGCCGTTCCTGGCGGCCATCGACCGGCTGCTCAAGCTGATCGCTCGCTGGGAAGTCCACCGGGGCGGATAGGGCGCCGGGATCCGCGGGGGCCGTTATGCACCCCGTGGCTGAGTTGATGCGCCACGACCTCCCGCGTGCTCGATTTCATTCGCTTCGGGCATGAAACGTGCGGGTTCAGTCGCCACGGGTATGAGTGGCAGCACCGACGCGGTCGAACTGCTTCAACTCATGCACTCCGCGCATAGCGCGCCGGCCGGCGGTGCGAGCAGGCGCCCGACGGTCGTCCTACAGCATCAGAAAGGCATCGCCACCGGGATCGCGGCCGTCGCGGAGCGCGGCCAACGCCACGTCGCCGGGCACCGGGAACGTCTCTCGAATGAGATCTCGGGCGGCATGCGCCGCGGCCCGGTTGCCGCGCGAGTCACGCACGAGGAGGACCACGCGCACGTCGCCCGAGTCGCGCTTCTTGATCGTCACGCGGCGGATCAATGCCTGCGCATCGAGAAACCGGGTCTCCGCCTCGACGAAGATCTCGGCGATCACCCGGCCTGCCGGCCCGGCGCGACCCACCGAGTCCCACGCTCGCCGGTCACCGGGGATCGGCAGCGGCACCTCGTTCGACCAGCGAAAGTCCGGCGATGCCGCGTGACGAAGTCGCCCGAGGAGCGCGACATGCGCCGCGTCGCGGAGTGGCGGACCGGCGGGATAGGCACGGAATGAGAGCTCGAGCCCGACGACCGCACAATGCCTGGCGGTGCGGTCGATGCTGGGCGGTGCACCCGCGCCGCGCTCGAATCGCGACAGCTGCGACTGCGACATTCCGGCCGCCTTTGCAACGGCGGCCTGACTCAACCCGAGCGCGAGCCGCGCCATCCTGACCTCGCGACCGATCGTCGCGATCGCGCGCGCAACCGCGAGCGACGCCCGATCAACCTCCCGCTCGATTGCTGTCACGTCGCCATCATCAGCGCAGCCGCTTCACCGCTGCTTACTCCGTGTGGCCGGCCGATTGGTCAGGCCGCGCGGCCAGGCCGGGCGAGGGCGGTCGTGCGCCCCAAGCATGGGTACGACAGTTCTCGCGAGACTCATGCACCCGGTCAGTCAGCGGGCTCATGCATTGTCCTGATTCAAGCGTCGCCTGACTGATGGCCAACGTCCTCCGGGCCAGCACGCGCGGACTCATGCGCTGCAGGAATGGATGGCTACGAACCGGATCAGTAGATCCACGGAATGA
>JBKJVO010000258.1:0-11292 GCA_046717305.1 Candidatus Limnocylindrales bacterium | reverse complement strand
AGTCCCGACCGTTCCGCCAGACGCCCCAGACCAGGCTGAGGGCCTTGCGCATGCAGTGGCCCAAGGCGTTCATCTTCGACTTGCCCACCGCCCGCTTGCGCGCGTAGTGGGCGGCGATGACCGGGTTGTGTCGGACCCCCACGACGGCCATCCGGTAGGCGGCCGCGCGGAGGTGGCTGTTGCCGGCCTTCGACATGTGCCAGGCCGTCTCGGGGTTGGCGCCCTTCCTGCCCGAGCTACGCTCGGCGGGGTGGACGCCGGCGTACGCGAGGAGCTGGTCGAAGTCGCTGAACCGGGCGATGTCGCCGATCTCGGCGAGCAGGGTCGCCGCGATCGAGGGTCCGACCCCGGGGATCGTCTGGAGCCGCCGGGCCGTCTCGCCGTCGAGGAGACTCGCGACCCTCCGGTCGGCGACCTCGATCTGGCGCTCGAGCAGGTCGTACTGGTCGAGCAGGAGGCCGACCTCGAAGGCGACCTCGGCGTCGAGCTCGGGGACGGCGATCGAGTCGGCCGCGGCGGCCTGAAGCCGTTCGGCCTTCGCCTGGCCGAGCCGCCGGTGGCCCGGTCCGGCATTCGCGTTGGCGAGCGTCGATGTGTGCCGGCGAGTGGCGGCCCGAGCCGTGGGGGCGATCCGGAGGACTTCCCGCGCGGTCCGGCAGGTCGGGTCGTCGAACAGCTCGCCGAGCTCCGGGAAGCCGATCTCGACGAGCCGGATCAGGCGCTGGCAGACCCTCGCCTGCTCGGTCACGAGGGTCATCGCGAAGCGGGCCGCCTGGCGCAGCTCGGCGCCGGCGAGCGGGTCGCGAACTGGTGGCGTGTCGCGCATGGCCATCTCGGCGAGGCTCCGGGCATCGGCCGGGTCGGACTTCGTCCGGGCGAGCCTGCTCCTGGCAAAGTACTTCGCCGCGAGCGGGTTGACCACGGCCACCGGAACGTTGTGTCGGCGGAGGTGCGCGGCGAGCGCCATCCAGTAATGACCGGACGACTCCATCGTCACCAGCGTCACTGGCTCCGTCTGCCGGTCGAGCCAGGCGTCGAAGGCCGCGAACCCCGCCCGGCTCTGGCTCACCCGGAGGATCTCCCGGTCAGCCCGACTCATGCCGTCACGACAGCGGCCCACCACATGCGTCCGTCCCCCGATGTCGATGCCGATCGTCGTCATCCGGGCACGCTCCTTCCGCGGACCCCAGGGGTGCCCGCTCACCCGGTCGACGTCAGCTGATGTATCCGATCACCGGTCAAAGCCGCCGGATCCCAATCACCGTTCACGGCCGGAGGTCGGGGGCCGGACACTAGCGCCAACGGTCATCTGCCGGATAGCATCGCGCCGGTCTCCCCGTGGAGGTCGACGCCATCATTGACCTCCACAAGGATCTATATCAGCATCCCGACGTGCTCATCGAACAGTTCGATTACGTCATCGTCGGTGGCGGCTCGGCCGGCAGCGTTCTGGCCAACCGCCTCTCGGCGGATCCCGGCACCCGCGTCCTCGTCCTGGAGGCAGGCCGGCCGGACTGGCGGTTCGACGTGTTCATTCACATGCCGGCCGCGCTGGCGTTCCCGATCGGCAGCCGGTTCTACGACTGGAAAAACGAGTCTGAGCCGGAGCCGTTCATGCACGGCCGGCGGATCTAGCACGCGCGCGGCAAGGTCCTGGGCGGCTCGTCGTCCATAAACGGCATGATCTTCCAGCGCGACAACCCGATGGACTTCGAGCGCTGGGCGGCCGATCCGGGGATGGAGACGTGGGATTTCGCCCACTGCCTCCCGTATTTCAGGCGGATGGAGGACGCGCTCGCGGCCGCGCCGGACGACCCCTGGCGCGGGCATGGCGGACCCCTTCCGCTCGAACGCGGGCCGGCGACGAACCCGCTCTTCGTCGCCTTCTTCTCGGCTGTCCAGGAAGCCGGCTACCCGCTGACGGCCGATGTCAACGGCTATCGCCAGGAGGGCTTCGCCCGTTTCGATCGGAACATTCGCCGAGGGCGCCGGATCTCGGCGGCTCGTGGGTACCTCCACCCGATCATGGGACGGCGCAACCTGTCGATCCGGACATCGGCGTTCGTGACCCGGATCCTGTTCGAGAGGGCGCGGGCGACCGGCGTGGAGTACCGGACAGCTTTCGGCGGCATGTGCCGCGTTCGCGCGGGTGAGGTGATCCTTGCCGGCGGCGCCTTCAACTCACCGCAGATGCTCCAGGTCTCGGGCGTCGGCAACGCGGCGGAGCTCGGCGCCCTCCGCATCCCCGTCGTCGCGGACGTGCCGGGCGTCGGCGAGAACCTTCAGGACCACCTCGAGGCCTACGTCCAGTACCGCTCGAAGCAGCCGGTCTCGATGCAGCCGTCACTCCAGAAATGGCGCCGTCCTTGGATCGGATTCCAGTGGCTGTTCCTGCGCCGCGGCCCGGGCGCGACGAACCACTTCGAGGGCGGCGGGTTCGCGCGGTCCAACGCCGACGTCGCGTATCCGAACCTCCAGTTCCACTTCCTGCCGCTGGCGATCCGCTACGACGGGACAGCACCGAGCGGCGGGCACGGCTACCAGGTCCACGTGGGGCCGATGTACTCCGACGCGCGCGGTTCGGTGAAGATCACGACCGCCGATCCCGCCGTCCACCCCGCGATCCGGTTCAACTACCTCTCAACGGCCCAGGACCGCCGCGAGTGGGTGGAGGCGATCCGCGTCGCGAGATCCATCCTGAACCAGGGTGCGATGGCGCCGTTCAACGATGGCGAGACCTCACCCGGCCCGGCCGTGGACACGGACGCGGAGATTCTCGACTGGGTCGGCCGCGATGGCGAGACGGCGCTCCATCCGTCGTGCACGGCGCGCATGGGCACGGACGAACGATCCGTTGTGGATCCGCTGACCATGCGCGTGCACGGCACGGAGGGCCTGCGCGTCGTGGACGCGTCCGTCTTCCCCTATGTCACCAACGCGAACATCTACGCGCCGGTGATGATGGTCGCGGAGAAGGCAGCCGACCTCATCACCGGGACCGGGCCGCTCCCGGCGGACGCACGGCCGTTCTACCGGCACGGGGCAGGGATGCCCCTGTCCGAGGGTGGCTCCGGACCGTAACCCGGATCGTGCCGGTCAGGCGTTCTTGCGAGGCCTGCCGCCGCGGGCGCCGGGGATCTTCGTCCGGCTCAGGTAGATCGCACCGGAGCGGACGCCCATGTTGATCGGCGCGGGATGCGCCTTCAACTGGCGGGAGACCGCGGCCCGAATCGTGATGAGATTCTCACCCTCTTCGAGCTCGATTCGCTTGATCGAGGACATCGGTCCGACGGCGATTTCGTTGAGCAGCTTCGTGATGGCCTGATCCCGTTTCTGGATCGCAACCTGGCGCGGGCTCAAGGGACGCGACGCGCGCTGCTTCGGGGCAAGATCTTCCGGTTTGGCGTCACGGATTCGCATCGATGGAGACTCCTCGAATCATTCCCTTGGCGAGCCCAGCAACCAAAGTGGGCCCCGCCGGTGATGGACGGTTGGGCCATGGTAACAACTCCTCACGGTACCGAACACTACTTGTTTGCACATTTCGGATGAGCATTCGCCGGGCGCGCCGAACGTCTCGTGTTGCCGCCTGGCACCGCAGGTGAATCCACGGGCTCGTATTCACCGACGAACAAGCGTATGCTCCCGGCAACTTCGCTCTTTAGCCTGCCGCCCCAGAGGTCAGAAATGTCCCGTACGCCCCGCCGTACCGCAGTTGCTGCGGTCGCCCTCGCCTTCGCCCTCATCAGTCCGGCAACCGTTTCCGCGACCCACTCGTGGGGCCCGTACCACTGGGCGCGCACCGCCAATCCGTTCACGCTGCAGCTCGGTGACAAGGTCACGGCAGAGTGGGATTCGTACCTCGCGACGACATCGACCGATTGGAGCGTGTCGACGGTCCTCGATACGACGATCGTGCCGGGGACGGCGGTGAAGAAGCTCTGCAGCGCGACCGTCGGGACGGTCCAGGTGTGCAATTCGAGGTACGGGAACAACGGCTGGCTCGGCCTCGCCCAGATCTGGATTTCCGGGTCCCATATCACGAAGGGCACCGTCAAGGTCAACGACACCTACTTCGTTTCATCCACCTACAACACGCCGGCGTGGCGGAACATGGTCATGTGCCAGGAGGTCGGCCACACGCTCGGTCTGGATCACCAGGACGAGATTTCCGGCAACGTGGACCTCCTCGATCAGTACGGCGTCGCGTCGTGCATGGACTATACGAACGATCCGAGCCAGAATCAGCAGCCGAACCAGCATGACTACGATCAGCTGGCGCTGATCTACGCGCACCTCGACGACACGACGACCGTCGCCTCGGCGCCAGTCGGAGCGTCGGCGGCCGCGACGGCCGGCCTGGCGGCCGATGCGTCGTGGGGCCGTCTCGTCGCGGTGACGAACCGTGGCCAGGGTGCGGTCTACGTCCGCGACCTCGGCCGCGGGATGCAGATCGTGACCCACGTCTTCTGGGCGGATCGCTGAGTCAACAACCCCGCGGGCCCGGCGCCCGCTCGTCATATCGCGGAGAGCGACCCCGGCCGATCGACGGCGGGGGTCGCCCCATTTCGGCGCCGAATTTCCCGGCGCCGGCCTACCCGATGATCTGGCGCAGCGCGAAGAGGACGTTCGCCGGGCGCTCGGCAAGCCGCCGCATGTACCACGGGTACCACGCCTCGCCGTAGGCGATGAGGTCGCGGACAAGGTAGCCCTCGCGAGCCAGCCGGCGCTGCTCGTCCATCCGGATGCCGTAGAGCATCTGGACCTCAACGGTGGTCCTGGGCAGGCCGAACGCGGCGGCATGTTCGGCGACCTGCTCGATGAGCCGGACATCATGGGTGCCGAGCCCCAGCCGCACCTTCTGCCCGGCGCGAACGGCCTCCAGCATCACCACGCACAGCGCGAGGTAGTTGCTGTCCACGTCGTGCCGGGCCTGGTAGGCCACGGCGGCAGGCTCGGCGTAGGCGCCCTTGACGAGCCGGATCTCCGGCTGCAAGGGAAGGAGTCGTTGGACGTCCATGGCCGTCCGCTTCAGGTAGGCCTGAAGGCAGATGCCGATATTCGGATGTTCGGCCTTCAGGCGTTCGTAGAAGGCGATCGTGGACTCGGTGTAGACGCTGCCCTCCATGTCGATCCAGAAGGTCTTGCCGTTCCGGGCCGCCTGGGCGGCGAGCGCGGATGCATGCTCGAACGTCCGCTCGACGTCGAGGTCGAAGCCGAGCTGGGTCAGCTTCACGCTGATCTCGCCGTCCAGGCGACGCTCGCGAATCTGGTCCAGCACCGTCTGGTAGTGGGCGGTCACCTCGTCCGCCTCCTCGATCCGGGTCAGGTTCTCGCCGAGCCGCGTGTAGAGCGTTCCGAGCCCTTCGACCTGGAATCCGGCGCCGGCCGCGAGGGCGCTCTCGGCGTCTTCGCCGGGCAGGAACCGCCGCACCGCGCGGCGCGCGAACCAGAGGCGAGGGATTCGAGCCCGGAGCCAGCGATTGCCGGCCATCCAGAGGAGGAGTCGTCGCATCGCGCAAGGCTACGGCGTCCGCCTCTGGCATGCCCATCGGCCGACACCGTCAATGTGTCACGGAGGAGATGGACGAGAACAGATCATTGACGCCTCAACGGCCTCCCGGTACCATGCGCGACACAACTGAAGAGCCTATCGAGAGTGGTGGAGGGACCGGCCCTTTGAAGCCACGACAACCTGCCGGCGGTGACGCCGGCAAGGTGCCAAGTCCGGGCAGGACAACCACCTGCGAGATAGGGATCACCCGCTGACCCTTCCGCGCAGGAAGGGTTTCTTGTTCTCCGGCCACTCCTCGGTCAGGCAGCCAGCCGACAGCGCGTCCTACGGATCGCGTGCCACGACCAGGAGCCCAGCCATGACGACCGACACGAGCACCACCGACTCCCGCCATCGGGCGTGGTCGATGATGGCCGCGCCGGTCGAGGCCGACGTCGAAGCCCGAGCAGCCACGGCGGCCGATTCGGCAGCCACGACGGTCGGCCTCGGATTCGCAGCGGTCGCCCCGGACCCGCTGCTTCGCCCCCGGATCCTGGGGCTCCGCTGCCGAAACTGCCACCGCCCCGAGGCTACCGGGCCCAGCTTCGTCTGTCCGGCCTGCTTCGGACCGCTCGAGGTCGCCTATGACCGCGACGCTATCCGGGCCCAGGTGAGCCGAGCGAAGATCGAGTCGCGTGGTCCCGGGATCTGGCGCTACCTGGAGATGCTGCCGGTGGACGAGGCGCCGGCGCGTAGCCTGGCGGTCGGGTCAACGCCGCTGTTGCGCGCGGACCGGCTGGGTCTGGATCTCGGGCTCATCGCAGGTAGGCTCCACCTGAAGGACGACACCCGCAACCCGACCCTCTCGTTCAAGGACCGGGTTGTGGCCATCGCCGCCGCGCGCGCCGTCGCGTTCGGGTTCAAGACGCTTGCCTGCGCCTCGACCGGGAACCTCGCCGGCGCCACCGCGGCGTCCGCCGCTGCCCTCGGCCTTCGGGCCGTCGTGTTCGTGCCCGCGGACCTGGAGCCGGCGAAGATCGACCACGCGCTCAGCTACGGCGCCACGGTCGTCCCTGTCAGGGGCACGTACGACGACATCAATCGCCTGAGCCTGGAGATCGCCGACGAGGAGGGCTGGGCGTTCGTGAACGTGAACCTCCGGCCGTTCTACTCCGAGGGAAGCAAGACGCTCGCGTTCGAGGTCGCCGAGCAGCTGGGCTGGCGCCTCCCGGATGTCCTGGTGGCGCCGATCGCCTCCGGCTCGCTCTTCACGAAAGTCGCTCGCGGCTTCGAGGACCTCGTGGCCGCCGGGCTCGTCGAGGACAAGCCGGTCCGGTTCATCGGCGCGCAGGCTGCGGGATGCTCGCCCGTCGCGCAGGCGTTCGCGGAGGGCACGGACGAGATTCGCCCGGTGCGCGCGCCGGACACCATCGTCCGGTCGCTTGCCATCGGGTCGCCGGCGGACGGGCGATACGCGCTGGCGCTTGCACGCCGGACGGGCGGCTCCATCGAGGCGGTGGCGGACGAGGCCACCGCGGGCGCGATCCGCCGGCTCGGCCGAACGGAAGGGGTATTCGCGGAGACCGCCGGCGGCGTCACCGTGGCGGGCCTCGAGCAGGCGGTTCGGCGCGGGCTGATCGGCCCGGGCGATGAGGTCGTCGCGCTCATCACCGGCAACGGCGTGAAGACGCCGGATGCAAAATGGTTCGGAATCGACCGCGGCGCGAGTAACGGCTCCGGCGGCCTCGCCGACCCGATCGATCCGTCCTACTCGGCGTTCACCCGTGCTGGGCTGGCGGCATGAGCGAGCAGCGCGTCAATCGGCAATCCGCCGCATACTCCGCCGGATGACGCGTCCCTTGGGGATCCCGGGCCGCTGCTCCTGTCCCGAGCGGGCCTGAGCCCGACGGCCGACACCGGCTGTCCTTCGGTCCGCACCCCGGCGCCCCACCGGCCCTGATCGCCCCGCCGTACGCGGCGCGCGGCGATCCGCCGCAGCCCACCCACTCGTGAGGTTCTTCCGTGTCATCCGTGATTCCCGTTCGCACCATCGATCCCCGCGGCCAGCGCTTCGGCGCCGGGTTCTCGGCGATCACCCTGGTCGCCGCGGTCGCGCTCGATCAGCCCCTGATCGCCGTCGTCGTCGGCATTGCGCTTGCCGTGAGCGCCGCAGTCGGCACCCAGTGGTTCCTGTTCGGCAAGCCGTGGCGCGCCATCCGGCACTCGCTTCGCCTCGGCCCGCCGGCGACCGTGGAACCGGAACTCGGGCCAAGGTTCGCGCAGGCGCTCGGGGCGACGTTTGTTCTGATCGGTTTCGTCCTCCTCGCGGCCGCCGTGCGGCCGTGGTTCTGGGCGCCGATCGTGGCGGTCGCGGGCCTGCAGACGCTGCTCGCCGTGACGGGCTTCTGCCTTGGTTGCCGGTTGTACGGCCTCCATTGGTTCCTCCCCGCGGCCTTCGACCGGATCGTCCTGCGCCTGCCGGCCGATCCCGGTGTGCGGTTGCAGAACCCGCGCCCGAGCTGATCGCGGGCGCTCGGCGCCAGCCCGTGGTGCCGCCCAAGTCGGCCGACGCTACACCGCGCCTCGGGTGCTGGCACCATCACCGGGTGACACCCGGCGATCGCGCGATCCCGTGACCGAGACGGCTGACGTCGTCGTCGTGGGCGGCGGCGCGATGGGCACGAGCATCGCCTACCACCTGGCGGCCGCCGGGGCGGGGCGCATCGTCCTCCTCGAGCGGGAGGTGGCGCTCGGCCTCGGCTCGACCGGTCGCTGCGCGGGCGGCTTCCGCCACCAGTTCTCGAGCGAGATCAATGTCCGGCTGTCGCTCGCGAGCGTGCGGATGATCCGGTCGTTCACCGCCGACCATGGGTTGCCGCTCGACGTCCACGCTGAGGGATATCTGTTTCTCGTCCGCGATGAGGGGGCGTGGGCCCGCTACCGCGCTACCGCCGCTATGCAACGCGCGCTTGGTGCCCGGGTCGAGGAGCTGGACGCATCGGCCGTGGCCGCCCTGATTCCCGGTGTCGCCACGGAGGGGCTCGTGGGCGCGACGTTCGGCCCGGACGACGGGATCGCGGATCCGTCCGGCCTCACGAATGGGTACGCGAGCCTCGCGCGGCGGCTCGGCGTGAGGATCATGCCTGGTGCTCCGGTGGTGGCCATCCGGATGACGGCTGATGGGAGCGTCGTCCTGGGTGTGGAGACCACCTCGGGGCCCATCGACGCGCCCGTCGTCGTGAACGCGGCCGGGGTCTGGGCGCCGGCGCTCGCGGCGACGTGCGGCGTGGACCTGCCGATCGAGCCGCAGCCGCGCCACGTCATCGTCACCAGCGGCTTTCCGGGGCGGCCGGAGCGGCGGACGCTCGTGATCGATACGGCGACGATGTTCTACTTCCACCGCGAGGGCGCGGGTGTGCTCATGGGGATGCCGCGGCTCGCCGACGCGGTTGCGACGTTCGAGACGGCGGTGGACGATCGCTGGATCGCGGAGGAGCTCCTGCCCACAGCGATCGGCGTGCTGCCTGCCATCGTCGACGCCGGCCTGGCGCGCTCCTGGGTCGGCCTCTACGAGATGACGCCGGACCGCCACGCCATCCTGGGGCCGGTGGCCGGTCTCGACGGCCTCTTCCTGGCGAACGGCTTCTCCGGCCACGGCTTCCAGCACGCGCCGATCGTCGGCAAGGTCATCGCGGAGCTGATCACCGGTGCGCCGCCGACGGTGGATGTCTCCGCGCTCCGACTGGAGCGCTTCGCCCGCGGCGAGCTCATCGGGGAGTCGCACGTCGTCTGACGCGTCCGTGCCACGCCGTCGCGCGCCCGCCGCACGCGTCAGCCGCGCGCCAGCCCGCACGAACTTCCCGAATGCTCGCCCCATGAGCACTCGACGACGCGGGCGGCCCCGGGGTGAGCAGATTCCTCCCGAATGTCCACCCCGTGAGCATCTGGATCTTTCTCGGCCCGATTCGAGGCCGAATCGGCTGATTCCGACGGTGGCGAGGCGCTCGCCGTCGTCCAACCCTGCGCGAGTGCTCTCCCCGTGAGGAATCGGGAATTTAATTCGCGTCCGGGTTCGCGTCCGAGTTCGGGCTCGGGCAGGAGCTCTGGCCCGAGCTCGGGCCGCGGCCTCGGGGCCCCAGGTCAACCCGCCGGCGAGCAGCAGGCGCAGCCGCCCTCCACGACGCCGGTGACCGCCGCCGCCGCATCGCAGCAAGGTCCGCCCTCGCCCAGGACGGCCAGATCGCGGCGCGCGACCGTTCCCGTCGGAGCAGCCTGGACGGCCGGCGTTGCCACGTGCCGCTCGAGATCCGCCAGTCGGTCGTCCAGATCGCGCAGCCGGGTGATCCGCTCGGCGACCTCGGTACGCCGTTCCGCGATCAGGTGCGGCAGCTCCGAGGTCGTGTCCGCACAGTGGCCGGAATGACAGTACGACGCGAGCCTGGCCGCCTCGTCCAGAGGCAGGTCGAGCCGCCGGAGGTCGATGAGCAGGCGCAGGTGCTCGACGTCGGCGTCCGCGTACTCGCGATAGCCGTTGTCCTGTCTCGTCGGGCGCGGGAGCCACCCTTCCCGCTCATAGAACCGGACTGTGTCGGCGGGGACGCCCACGCGCTCCGCCAGCTCACCGATGCGCATGGTGGGCACTCAACCTCGGACGCTCATGTCAAGCGCTCGCACCTTCGGCGACCGCTCCCGATTGCGGGCGCGCTTCCAGGACACGCTTCAGCGCGACCAGCTCCGCTGCTTCCCCGGATCGGACCTCGCCCGCCATCAGCGGTTCGAGCAGCCGGCGGATCCCGTTCAGCGAGATCTGGCCGGTCGATCGGACCAGGGTCCGACTCTCGTCAACCGGCTCGTATTCGATGCGCGCCGCCCAGTTGATCGCTCCTCCGGGCTCCGTGACGTATTCGATGGCTTCGTCGTCGAGCTTGGCGATTCGCAGGGTGAGGTCGATGGACATCGGCCCCTTCCGGATCGCGTACCGGTACCGGCTCCCGACGCCGGTCTTGCCGGGGGTCAGGTTCTCGACGCCGGCCACGTCACCCATCCAATCGCCATGGGTGCTCGGGTCCACGATGTACGCCGCGACCTCGGCGTGCGGACGATCGACGACGATGTCCGATGCGTACTTGATCATCGCTGCGCTCTCCTTCGAGCTCGTTGTCCGATCTCGGCGACCGGCGATGACTGTACCCTAGACCTTGGAGCCACTCCAATGTCAAGCCCTCAGATTCCTGCCGTCGATAGAAACTCGCGCAAAAAAAGCTTCTCACGGACGCCGCGCGGGAGGAAGATGCGCGCGTCGGGGAGGGGGAGGACGGACGGGAGGGAGTCGCATGGGCGAGCACCCCGAGCCGGGTGCAACGAAGCCCGGTCGAACGCGTCTCAAGGGCATGCACGCCCACGGTGAGGAATCCGCCCTGACTGCGTCGGCGTTCCCTGATCGCTCCGAGGGGACGTCGCTCGACCGATTTGCTGGCCAGCTCGTCCTCGTCCCCCGGATCGCCGGGTCGGTCCGGGTACTGAGCGCCGGACGCCCAAAGGACGAGCTCGACTCCGCCATCGATGAGATGTTCGGCGCAACCACGGAGGCGCGACCGGGGCGTTTCGATTTGCTCCTGATCGTTGCCGGCGTGACGCTCATCGGCTGGGGGCTCTTCAACGGCGGCGGGTCCGCGATGACGTTCGGGGTCATGGCGATCGTGCTCGGGAGCGTGCTCCCCACCAGGAGCGTGATCAGGGCGGCGCGGGCCCGGCGCATGGATCGCCGACTGGCCGCGGCGGCGCAGAAGGGGTACCTA
>JBKJVO010000257.1:0-5737 GCA_046717305.1 Candidatus Limnocylindrales bacterium | reverse complement strand
GACCGATGACATTCCGGCGCTGGCGGCGCTCGAGCGCGCGGTGCTCGAGTTTGACCGAGGCCCGGACGAGTTCGCGTGGCTGCTCGAGCAGCGGGAGGGATATCTGTACCGGCGCGATGGGAAGGCGATCGGCCTTGGGTTCATCGGTCAGTCAAAGACGGGACCGACTGTAGGGACAGCACCGATTGTAAGGACGGGACCGATTGCGGCGCTCGACCCTGCCGACCAGGTGCCGATCCTGCTGCACATCGAAGCCCGAGCCAAAGCGCTTGGCAGCTCAGAGGTGATCTTCGTGGTTCCGATGATCAATGAGGTCGCCATGCGCCACCTGCTCGGACGCCGGTTCCAGATGGATCCGTTCCTGATGCTGCTCCTCTCGAGCCGGCCGTTCGGTCAGTTCGACCGCTTCATCGGTTTTTCACCGCCGTACATGCTGTGAGCCTCCTCCCCGGCGTTCTCTCGATTGTTCGCCACCGACGGCGCGCGACTCCCCATAAGGGTGCTCATGACGGGCCCAAGGTGGTGGCGGCCCTCACAGGCTCTGCCATTGGCCGATCCGCAGTTCGCGCCAGTGCCTGCCGACCTTTGTCGAGCATGAAGCCGTATCGGCAACCCTCGCTCGGGCGGTAGTTGAGCCCCGTCGGCCCGTCCCCACAAGGCCGGCGGCGTCCTGGACGGACCCACCAGCGGCGACGAAGGCTGCGAGCACCTCCATCTGGCGCTGAGTCGCGGGCCGCAAGAGCGCTCCCCGCCGGCATGGGGGTCACGTCGCCCTGACCCGTGCGGTGTGGGTCCGCGCGAGGGACACCAGCCTGCTCAGCTCCGGCTCCGACGCCTCGCTGAAGCGGGCCACGACTTCGTCGTACAACGCCGCGGCCTGTTCGTACTGGTCGTTCCACTCGAGCCGCGCTCCCTTCCCGAGGAGCGCCTGGGCCGCCTTGCTGCGCAGCTCCGGTTCCGGCGCTTCGCCGAAGCGGGCGACGACCTCGTCCAAGACGGCAAAGGCCTGCTCGCGGTCGACATGCCAAAGCTGTTCTCCCTTGGCGAGGAGCGCCTTGGCCACCGGCACGAGCAGCTCCGGCTCCGACGCCTGGCCAAAGCGCGCCACGACCTCGTCGTAGACGGCGTTTGCCTGGTCGCGCTGCCCGAGCCCGAGGAGGAGCCGGTCTCCCTTGTTAACGAGCGCTGTCGCCACCGCGATGCGCAGCTCCGGCTCCAACGCCTGGCCGAAGCGAGCCACGGCCTCATCGCAGATCGCGACGGCGAGGTCCAGCCGGTCGAGCTTCCCGAGAGGCACCCCTCTACTACGGAGCGCCCTGGGCACTTCCGGTGCACTCCTCTCGGCCGAGTAGGTGGCGCTGAGGTTCGTCCCTCCATTGGGATCAGGCGCGAAGCTCACGACGTAGGCGACGAGCTCGCCGCAGCGGTCAAGGGTCCAGCATTCGCGCCGGGCGCCGAGACCGCCGGGCAGTCCGGCCGGGATGTCTGCCGACCGCTCCGCGTGACCGTCCTGATTGAGGATCTCCAGGCCGATGAGGCGCACGTCGCGCAGATTGCAGGGACGCGCCGCCCGCATCCCCTCCATCATCAGCAAGTGGACCACCGTGTCCACCTGCAGCTGCGGACCGCAGGTCGTCTGCCAGGGCAGCATGCCAGCCGACGGTGCAGACGGAGCGGGGACATCCCCGGTCACAGGCCGGCTCCGATGGCAGCTCTGGCAGCGGTCGGTCCCGGTCAGGTTGATCGACCGACATGAGCCGCAGGCCCACCCGTCATCGGCCGGAGTCGCTAGCTCAGGTCCGAGGAGACGTCGGAGGAACCCCACGAGGGTCAGCGTACTGCACCAACGGCCGGTGTCGGGCGCAAGTCCATCGCGCCATACAACCTGGTGCAACGCGATCTCGGCGAGGCGATGTGCGCTTTGTTGTTCGCGGCGACCCGAGGCCCTCCGGGCGCGCCACCCATGCGCCGACGGCAGGGCACGGTAGGGCGCATTGGCCGGCTCAGGGCATGACCTGCTGGTCAGTCGCCTGCCCATCGACCAGCCCGAGACGGTGGGCGATCGCCGCCGCTTCCATCCGTCTCGTCACTCCGAGTTTGCCCAAGATGTTCGAGACATGGACGCCGGCGGTGTTCTCGCTGATGAACAGCCTGTCGGCAATCTGGCGGTTCGTTCGGCCGGCCACGACGAGCTGGAGGACTTCGAGTTCCCGAGCGGTCAACCCGAACGGGGCTGCGGGCTTCGGCCCAACGGCCGTCTCGTGCTGGTCAGGGCTCAGGTCGATCCTCGCCCGTTTCGCGGTTGCCACGATCTCGCGACGGAGAGGCTCCGCGCCGATGCGAATGGCAATCCCGTGAGCCACGACCAGGGCGTCGGTGGCAGCCGCCCGGTGCTTTCGGGCAGCGAGCAGGGCATCGGCTTCCCGCCATCGCGCGTAGGCCTGCTGGTAGGGCATCGACAGGCCGCCGAACGCAGCGGCGGCCCCCGACCACCGATCCCGGGCGAGTTCTCCCTCAAGGCGACTGACCTCAGCCTCACACAGCGGCAGGTAGGCCTTCGCCAGAGGGACCTGCGACGGTCGCTCGTGAAGGATCTCGTCGTGGATTGCTCGAATCAAGCCCATGTACCGCGCGGCGATCTCGCGAATCTCGTGCAGTTCGCGCTCCGAGCGGCGGCTTCGGGCCACGACGGCTTGATCGGCTTCGGCGCGTAGGGCGAGCGCGATAACCGGGGCGATCCGGCTGATGTTCCCGGCGTCGAACTCGCCGAGCCGATCGAATGCCTCGGCGATTTCCCGCCGAGCGTCCTTCGGGCGCCGCTGCCAGAGCGCGAGCTCGGCGCTGAGCTCGACCAGGGGCAGGGTCCACTGAGGGTCGGCCGACACGCCCATCAGGCTTCGCACGAGCGCAAGGCGCTCCGCCGCAGCTGGGTGAGCTCCGCGCCCAACCTCCAGGCTGGCGAGACGGAGGTTGAGAAAGATCTCAGGAATCCCGGAAGACTTGTATCCGCTGGCACGCTCGAGCATGCCGTCAGCTTCCACCCACCGCCCCGACCGAGTCAGCGCTCCGGCACCCTCGCACAGGTCGTAGACCCCGAAGAATGATGCGAGGTGATGTTCCTGAGCGTATGCGAACGCCTCATCCGCTACGGTGGCGGCCTCCTCGAACCGTCCAGCGACGTGGACCAGCAGATCGATGATGTTCGCATCCGCCCGAGCAACGTCGTCTGCGGACGCCAGGTGCACAGCGATCTCGCGCGACGCGCGCAGCCTCTCGCGCCCGGACTCGCCGTCGCCCAGGTATCCGAGCACCAATCCGAGCGAGTTCAGTCCGTAGGCTTCGACCGCAGCGGCATTGGTGGTATGGGCGAGGGCGGTTGCCTCCTCGAGCAGCGGCTTCGCTTCACGAAACCGGCCAACGTTCACGAGCCACCGGCCGAGACTGCCGAGGACCCGGGCGCGCGGCGCCGAGGAGGGAGCGGTTGGGACGAGCTCGACGGCAGTACGGCCGGCTGCGACAGCCGCGGGACCGTCGCCGCTCGCCCAGAGGTACCCGCCAAGCAGCTCCCAGAGTTGACCGGCCCTGGTCGGGTCGGCCGCCGGGGCGACGAGTGCGATCGCCGCCTTGATGAGCGCGACCGCCCGTCTGGGAGTCGTCGCCGACGCTGCTGCCGCGGCACGCTCGAGCAGATCCGGGCGCTCGAGCCCGGCGAGCCTCACGGCGTCCGGTACCTGATCCCAAAGATCGAGTGCTCGTTCGTATTGGGCATGTGCGGCGGCTGGCGCAAGGACGCCCTCGAACGCCCTGGCCGCACGAGCGGCGGCCTCAAGCGCCCGTGGCAGATCGTGCGACGCGTACCAGTGGAAGGCGAGTTCCGCCGCACGTGACGGATCGCCATCACCGGCAGGCGTTGCTTCAAGGGCGGCCGCGAACGCGGCATGAAGGCGAGTTCGCTCCCATGGCAGGAGGCTCTCATACACCGCTTCCCGCATGAGTGCGTGACGGAAGGTGAGCCGGTCGCTCAATGGATCGGTCGCGAGGATGTGGTGGTCGACCGCCTCTCGGAGCCGAGCGTGCACCTCGATCTCGTCCACCCGCGCTACGGTCGCGAGGAGGGAGACCGAGATGTTGGGACCTGCCGCAGAGGCCTGCCGCAGGAACTCCTGGGACGGCTCGGTCAGTTCCGCCACCCGGGCGGACAGCACGTCGCGCAAGGTCGTCGGCAGCTCGCCGGTCGTCGCCCTGGTCGCGAGCAACTCCTCGACATAGAAGGCGTTTCCATCCGAGCGTTCGTACAGCTGGTTGATCAGCTCCCGATCGGGCGGCTCGCTCCGAATGGCCCGAACGAGCTCCTCGATCTCACGCCTGTCGAAGGGGCGCAGGTCGATGCGTTCGATGCGTCGCCGCCGCTCAACCTCCGCCAGGAATGGCAGCAGCGGATGGCGTCGGTGAAGCTCGTCGCTGCGGTACGTGGCGACGAGAACCATGGCCCCGCTCAGGTTCCGCGCGAGGTAGCCGAGCAGCGCGATTGTGGACGCGTCAGCCCAGTGGATGTCTTCTGCTATCAGCAGCAGCGGTCGATCGGAAGCGAGGCGCCGGAACAGTCCCACGAGAGCCTCAAGAAGGCGACCCTGGGTCGAGCCGTATCTCCGCTCCAGATCCGCGTCGCTCAATGGCGGCGTGGCCGCGAAGTCGGGCACGAGCGTCGCCAGCTCAGCGGAACCGGTGCCGACGAACCTGCCGAGGTCTGCCGGCGACAGATCGTCCGCGAGACGCCGCAGCGCTTCAACGATCGGGGCATAGGGCACCGTGTCGTCGCCCATCTGGACGCATCCGCCGATGAGCGTTCGCCCGCCGAGGTCTTCTGCCTGTCTCGCGACCTCTTCGACGAAGCGGGTCTTGCCCACTCCAGCCTCTCCGGCGACAAGGATGAATGTCGGGTCATCGTCATCTGCCCGTCGGAGGGCCTCAACCACGCGATCCAGCTGGTCGCCGCGGCCAACGAAGACCGGGCTGGAAACTCGCAACACCATGAAGCCATTATCGAGCCGCGGCGGGATCATCGACGCCGAAGTCGTTCGGCGTGGCGAATCTCCACGGTCGCCTGCGGGATTTCACTATGTGCGCCGCCGGGCGCGAGGCGCGCCCGGCGGCATCGGATCTCTGCCATTCGACGGACTAATGGTCGCCTGGCTGAACCCAGAGGCGGATGGAGTGGGGCTCGCCAAGGCTGGACCCGCAGCGGGCACGATGGTCAGGAGGAGCGCGAAGATGCAACGTCGTCATGTCAGACCTTCGCCTGAAGCTCGTAGACCTCGGTCGTCGGATGGCCGGCGCGGCCAGGGGAGCCCGGGCGCACTAGCAAGCCCTGAAACCAGCCGCCAACGACTGCATGCCACGTCCGGCGAGCGGCTGGACGTGCGGCCTTGACGAGGGCCGCGCGGCTTGCCCGGAAGGCCTCGCGGTCAAGGTCGGCACGATGCTCTGCGGCCATCCGGCCCGCGGTCTCCCAGTGGTTCATGGCTTGCCTCCTGCAGATGCCAGGGACTCGATGCGAGCGGCCTCGTCAACCCGACGGAATTCATGAAGGTCACTCTGGAGCCCAAGGCGGGCCGCGGCATCGGGCAAGGTCGTTATCCCGCGACCGTTTCGGCCGTTATTTCCTGGCCCCGAGGGTCCGGGTCGGCGATAGGCCTAAAGGGCGACCGCACGCCGGAGGACGCCCGGGACGAACCCG
>JBKJVO010000256.1:0-8923 GCA_046717305.1 Candidatus Limnocylindrales bacterium | reverse complement strand
GCCGGATGATCGCCGAGCCGAGGATGTGGCCGGCGTCAAGGAACGTGGCGTGGACGCCCGGCGCGACCTCGATCTCGTCCTCGTAGCGAACGACCCGGAAGAGCGGCGGCACCGCCGCGGCGTCCGTCTCCGTGTAGAGCGGTGCGTCGAGGTCGATGAGCAGCTCGGGACCCTGCGCGCGGAGTTCCGCCTCCGGGTCGCTCACCGGGCGGACGGCCTGGTCGCCCCCGGGCTCCATCGCTGTCGCGACGTGCTCTCCGGTGCCCACCGAGCCGGCGGCGAAGACGAGGGCCGCCGGTTCGGCGAGCCCGTCGGTGGGCACGTCGCCTTCTCTGCTCGCGGCCTGGTCGACTGCGCGGGCGACCTCGATCGCAGCGACGTACTTGGCAGCCTGCTCCCGATCCTCGACGATCGCCTTCTCCGGATGGCGCGACTCCCAGCGCGATCCTCGCTTGGCGAACTCCTCGTGGAGCCGGCCGCTGTCGAGGAGGACGAGCCCGGCGAGTTCCGCCGTCGCCGACGTGGCATGGATCGGACCGCGATACCCCTCGCGGACGGCAATGGGGAGGAGGCCGCAGTGGTCCAGATGCGCGTGCGTGAGCAGGATCGCGTCGAGCGTCATCGGGTTGAACCCGAGCGGGATCCGGTTCCGGATCGATTCATTGGGGCTGCCCTGGAACATCCCGCAGTCGATCAGCACACGGGCGCGCTCCGTGGTCAGGAGGAACCGGGAGCCGGTGACGGTGGTCGCGCCACCAAGAAAGTGGAGGTCCATCCGCGGAGTGTGCCAGTCCCGGCGTCAGGCCGCCGCTGCAGGCGTCGCGCCCGATGATGACGTCCGTTCATGCCGGGCGGACCCGAGGACTACCATCGGCCGATGCGTGCGCGGTTCTTCTCCCCGGCCATCCTTCCGCGCCTGCCCGGCCTGCTCCTGGGCCTGGTCGTCTTTGGGGCCGGGATCGCACTCATGGCGCAGGCCGGTCTGGGCCTGGGGCCGTGGGAGGCGCTCCACCAGGGAATCCAGTTCCGGACCGGCATTCCGATGGGCACCGTCTCGATCATCCTGGGCATTCCGATCCTCGCCCTGTGGTGGCCGCTCGGGGAGCGGCCGGGCGTCGGGACGCTCCTGAACGTCGTGCTCATCGGCACGGCGACGAACGTCGGAATCGCCGTCACTCCGGCGCCGGAGCCGCAGCTCGCCCGGCTCGCGATGATGCTTGCCGGCGTGCTCGTCATTGGCGTGGGGTCCGGGCTGTACCTCGCGGCAGATCTGGGGCCCGGTCCGCGCGACGGCCTGATGACCGGCGTTCACCATCGGTTCGGGTGGTCCATCCGGCGCTCCCGCACGGCGATCGAGCTGATCGTGCTCGTCATTGGATGGTTCCTCGGCGGGAGCATCGGCCTCGGGACGATTGTCTTCGCGTTCGGGATCGGGCCGGTCGTCCAGGTGATGCTCGGGATCTTCGACCGCGAGGGTCGGGTGGCCCGACGTCGGGAGATCAGGCTGCTCGAAGAAAGCCCCGGCTCGCTCGGCGAGTAAGACCGGACCCGCGGGGCGGCCTGCGCGGGGCGGCCTGCGCAGGGCGGCCTGCCGCGCCGCGCCCCGAGCGCTACGGCGTGAAGGTAAACGACTCCACGACGACCTCCGCCGGCGCCGCGGGCGCCCTGCCGTTGAACAGCCAGAGGTTCAGGCGAACCCGTTCGTCGCCCGGCAGCGGCACGTCCGACCCGGAGTACGTGTACCGGGCGATCTCCGCGTTCGTGTCCAGGCGCGTGGCGACCCACGTGATCTGGCCCGCCCGCCAGGTGAACTGCTGGAGCGTCCGGACGCTTTCGGGTTGGGCAAACCGGACGAGGTGGTTCGCCGCGTCCCATGGCTGAACGACGAACTGGGCGTTCGTCGGGTCGGCGCCATTGCCCCACTTCGCGACCTCGATGTCGATCTCGCGGTGCGCGTAGCGCGCCCGATCACTCCACGTGAACATGCCCAGGACGACGTTCGGGTCGAACCCGGCGAGCGACGTCTGCACGACGAACGAGTACGTCCCGTAGCCGAAGCTCGTGGGTCCGATCACCTCTGCGCAGGTCCACTTCCCGGCCTGCTGGGAGATCCGGAGGTGGAGGAAGCCGCTCGTGTCCACGCTCACGTTCGCGGCGGCAAAGACATTCGGACCGGGTCCGACCGCAGACGTGCTCGTCTTGACCTGCCAGGACGCGCCACTCCACGTCACCCGTGTCGGGTAGCCGGGCTTGCCTGCCGCGAGGGCGGCGGCAACCGCGACCACGCTCAGCGTGACCGCGACGACGACGGCCAGGAGGATCGGTGCGGGACGATGGGGCGCGGCGGACATCGGGTGGGTGCTCCTGCGTGGGCTCGATGTCGGCGCATCGTGGCAGGTTCGGCGGCAATACGGGAGGGTGGCTGACTGACCGGCGGCGCGCGCCGGCCCCGCCGAGCGACTCCGCCCGCCGGCATGCACCTCGCCTCGATCGGCGCCGATCAGGCCTCCCGGCGCCGCGCCAGGAGGACCGTCGCCAGCAGCAGGCCCGCCACGACCGCGATGAGGGCCGCCGGCCCGGCGATCCCGGCGAGATCAAGTCCCCCGCCGGCCGATTCCGGCGTCCCGCCGACTGGTTGTCGGACGTCGTCCGGGCGCATCGCGTCGAGGTCGATCGCGTCAGCCTGGGTCGTGCCCGAGCAGGCTGAATCGTGCAACTGGCCATCCACCACGGTGACCCCGAACACGTAGCGCATGCCGACGGTGTAAGAGCGGTCCACGGAGGTCGCCGTGTTGCCCTCCGGGCCGCCGCGGACGACGACCTCGGCCGGCTGGTCCGGTCCGATCCAGACTTCCTCGACGTGGACCGTGGCCCAGCGGGCGCCGTTCGCGACGCTCGTCACCGTCCCCACGAAGACCGCATCGGCGGATGCCCACGCCGCCTGGCCCGGGGGCAGAGCGAGGCACGATGCGGAGGCACCGCCGGGCGCCCAGAGCACCGCCAGCGTGAGGACCGACGCGGCGAGCAGTCGCAGCGGGTGGGTGGCTCGGAACGCGAACATGGAAAACCTCCGGATCAGGTGTCGCGGCGCCGGCCGACGACGAGAGCGACGACAAGGGCGGCACCGCCGATCAGGACGGCGGTCAGGATCGGGATGACGAGCTCGCCGAGCACGGCCATCGGTCCGGTGGCGGTTGGGCCCACGGTGGGCGCGGAGCTTTGGGCGTTCACCGGGCGCAGCGCCGCGAAGTCGTCTGTCCAGGGCACGGTCGCGCTGCAGATGCTGTCCACGAGCCGGTCATCGATGACCGATGGGAGGAAGAGATAGGTGACGCCGACCTCGAAGGTTCGATCGTCCAACATCGCCGCCGCTGGGTTCTGGCCGCCGAGGACCGTCACGGTCGCCGGCATCTCACCGCCTCGCCAGACGTCCGTCACCGCGACCGTTGCCGATCGTCCGTTGTACTCGGTCGCCACGACGGCTCCCACGAAGGCGAGGTCGGTCGAGCTGATGGCCTGCTCGAGCGGTGGCGGTGCCGAGCAGTCGAAGAGGGCCTGACCGCCGTGGTCGGCGAGCACCGGGCCGGGAATGAGGAACATCGCGGTCATGACGGCGCCCACTGCAACGAGGCGGCCGAGGCGGCGGGGGTGGTGCATGCCCGCGGGACGCGCCCCGCGCGGGGGAAGTTCCCGGATCCCGCCGGGGTCCACGCGCCCGGGCGCGGTCAGCCGATCGGCAGGGCGACGACGGCATCGACCGCGACGGCCGCGAAGAGGAGCGTCAGGTAGCTGATCGAGTACCGGTAGAGGCGGATCGCCTGGGCGGTCGAGGCATCAGGGGCAGAGCCCTCCCGCCACAGCCGGAAGGCCCTCCACAGGAAGATCGCGCCGAGGACGACCGCGGCCGCCAGGTACACGACGCCCATCTGGGCCACGACCGCGAATACGAGCGAGACTGCCACGAGAAGGACCGTATAAAGGGCGATCTGGCGGCTCGTCTCGGCGATTCCCCGAACGACCGGCAGCATCGGCACGCCCGCGGCCGCGTAGTCCGTCCGGATTCGCAGCGCGAGCGCCCAAAAGTGCGGCGGCGTCCAGTAGAAAACGAGCAGGAAGAGCATCAGCGCAGGAAGGCCGATGCCGCCCGTGATCGCCGCCCACCCGATGACCGGTGGCAACGCGCCGGCGGCGCCGCCGATGACGATGTTCTGGGGCGTGGTCCGCTTCAGCATCATGGTATAGACGACGACGTAGAAGGCGATCGCGAGCAGCGTCAGGAACGCCGCGACGAGGTTCACGAACCAGGCCATGACGGCGATCGAAATCGCCCCGAGGACGATCCCGAACACCACGGCGCGCTCGGGGGACACCTCGTGGGCCGGGAGCGGCCGGCGCCGGGTCCGGACCATCTGCTCGTCGATGTCCCGCTCAAGGTACTGGTTGATCGCGTTGGCGGCCCCGGCCGCGAGCGTGCCGCCGACCAGGGTCCAGACCGCCAGCCGAAGCCAGTCCACCGGCTGCATCTCGGGTACCTCGCGGGTGGCGAGGACCATCGCCGGGACGGTCGTGACGAGCAGCAGCTCGATGATCCGCGGCTTCGTGAGCGCGACATAGGCGCGGATCATGCTCGCCGTGGAGGCGGCCGTCGCCGATGAGACCGGTGCTCCCTGCTCGGTGGTCTCGCCGCTGCCGCCGGTCGCGCTAGTCCTGCCGAGGCCGCTGCTGCTGACGCTCGCTCCGCGCAGCGCGCCGGACACGGTGTGCGTCCGGGCCGCGTAGTAGCTCCACGCGGCGAGGGCCACCGCTCCACCCCAGATCAGCGCCCCGAGCGCGAGGTGGAGCGTCTGCGACCAGTCGGACAGGTGCGTGAGGACCTGGAGCCCGCCGACCACGACCTGGACCCCATACAGCACGAAGATCCCGACGGCCATCCCGCGCAGGCCCGGGCGTGCCCGCTGGGTGCGCCACGCGACAACCGCGACCGCGAGAAGGACCACGAAGACGACGGCCGCGACGTACCGGTGCACTGCGTGCGCCACGTACAGGACGGCGACGTCGGCCGGTGTGGACGGATCGAACGGGTAGATCCCGCCGGACATCAGCGGCCAGTCCACAAAGACCTGGCCGGCGTTCCGCGCGGTGACGTTGGAGCCGAAGAGGAGCAGGACGAACGTCGCAGCGGCGGCGAACGCCGCCAGGAGCGTGAACCGCTGACTCCCGCCGTGGCCACCGATCCGGGCAGGGTACGCCGCCCGGACCAGCAGGTAGACCAGGATCCCGACGAGGGCCATCGCCGCCGCCAGGTGGGCGGTGACACTCTCGCCGGAGTTGCCGAGCCGGACGGTCTCCCGCCCGAGGTATGCCTGGAACGCCACGAGACCCACCGCGAACAGCGAGGGCCACAGAATCGACCGCCGGTCGCGATGGTCGATGATTGCGAACGCCGCCATGCCGAGGATGAGGAAGCCGACCAACGCGGCCACGTCGCGATGGACCCACTCGATCCAGGCCTTGAAGTCACCTGCCGGTGGGAGGAGTTGGCCGTAGCAGAACGGCCAGTCCGGGCAGCCCAGACCCGCGTCCGTGGCACGCACGATGACGCCGATCGTGATGAGCAGGAACGTCGTCACGATCGTGGCGGCGGCAAGGCGCTGGAAGCGGGTCACGAAGCTCCTGGGAGCGGGCACGGTCAGGTGGACCCACGGTCCGGACGGCGGCGCTCATTCTACGCGGCGACCACGTCGCAACCCGGGTACGGCGCTGCCCGGCGGGCGCAACCCGGCAGCGCATTGACCCCCGGCAGCGCGCTGCGGCTCGGGCGGCTACCCTCTCCGCGATGCCCGCGCGATCCCCTCGTCACTCTCATCCCGCCGCCTGGGTCGCGTGCATCCTCGTCGTCGCGCTCGCCGCGGTCGGCTGCTCCGGTCGAACCGTGCCGTCCGGCGCTGTCGGGACGATCGGGCCGGCGTCGCAGGGCCCTGGCGACTCCGGCTCCGGCGCCTGCGTTGCGGCTCCGGCCCCACCCGCCAGCCAGGAGGGCTGGACGACCGCCCCGTCTCCGCCGACGGTGTTCCCGGTCATCGTCAACAGCGGCGGAAGCCTCACGTGTGGCAACAACCGGCTGGTGATGACCTTCCTCGACGCAGACGACCGACCCGTGGCGGCGCCGGATCGGACCGTTTCGATGGCGCTCTACGACCTCGGGCGCGATGGCGCGACGCCGGTGCTGACCGTGGACGGGTCGTTCGTGTGGGGGATCGAGAACGAGCGTGGCTTCTACGTCGCGGCCGTCACCTTTCCCGAGGCCGGCCGATGGGGTGCGGAGTTCACCACCGCCGTCTCGGGCGGCGCAGCGGAGAAGATCCGGATGACGTTCGACGTGGCGACGAGCTCGCCGGTCGTCCGCGTCGGCGACGCTGCGCCGGCCTCGGACACGCCCACCGCGGCATCCGCCGGTGGAGACCTGACGCGCATCTCCACGGACACGCACCCGGACCCGGCGCTCTACGAGACCTCGGTCGGCGATGCCATCGCGGCCCACGAGCCGTTCGTGCTCGTCTTCGCGACGCCCAAGTTCTGCGCGTCCGCGCAGTGCGGGCCGACGCTGGACCGCGTGAAGCCACTTGCGGCCGAATTCCCGGGGGTGCGGTTCATCCACGCCGAGCCGTACGAGCTGGCGTTCGCCGACGGGGGGCTTCAGCCCGTCCTGGATGCAGGCGGCAGTCTCCAGGCCACCAGGGCCGTCGTCGAATGGGGGATCCTGAGCGAGCCCTGGGTCTTCGTGGTCGGTCGGGACGGGATCGTCACCGCCTCGTTCGAGGGAATCCTCGCGACGGAGGAGCTCCGCAGCGCGATCAGCGCGGTCAAGTAGGGCTCGGGACCGGCGCGTCCTCGATCCGGACGGCGATCGGCCTCCCGGCCTCGTCGCGGTAGGTCACGACGACGGGCACGCCGGATCCGATGTGTTCCGCGAGGTGCCCCGGCGGAAACTCGACTTCGTTCTCGAGCGTACCGATCGCAAACTCGATCGTGCTTCCATCGGCGGTCCGCAGCGTGAATGCCGTGACATCCGTGAGCGACGCCGCCACGACGCCCACGACGACGCCGGTCACGGTAGACGTCCTGGGAGCCGCGACGACCGCCGCAACGACCGCGACGAGGGCCAGGAGAGCGACGACGGCCGGCAGGCGTCGCGACAACAACCGGCTCAGCCTGTCGAGGCGCCGGTGCTGCCCGGCGCGTGAAGGGGCGTCCCGTCGGCGCAGCGCGGGCAGGCGGCCGGTCCGGGTTCGTACGTCGGCAGGTCCATGGCCCAGAGCGCACGGAGCGGGTAGACGCGCCCAGTCTCCGGCGAGGTCAGCGTGGCCATCCCCCCGGACCGATCCACGAGAACGGCACATTCCACGATTTCCCCACCCATCGCCTCGACGGCGGGGAGCATACCCAGGAGGGAACCACCGGTGGTCAGGATGTCGTCGACGAGGAGGACGCGCTCGCCGGGCTCGATCCGGAACCCGCGCCGGAACTCGCGCCGAGCCACCCCGTCCGGACCCTTCACCTGCTCGGCGAAGATCGCTCGCGTCCCGAGCTGCCGGCCCGTTTCGAACGCGAGGATGACGCCGCCCGTGGTCGGGCCGGCCACCAGGTCCACCCGCGGGGCGCCATCGGCGTCGCGATGACGCGCGGCCCAGAACCCGCACAGCTCGCTCGTGGCGGCCGGGTCCGAGAGCACCGCGAACTTCTCGAGGTAGGCGTCCGAGTGGCGCCCGCTCTTCAGCAGGAAGTGGCCGTCACGAAGCGCGCCGGACCGGCGGAAGAGCGCCTCCGTCCGGAGCGCGATCACAGCGCGCGCCTGGAGCTCGAGCGCCGGCTTGATCGTCGTCATCGCCGCCGAGTGTACGGGGCCCTCGCCGGAGGCGTGGCCCACTGCCGAACCGCAAGCGCCCGACTCACGCAATCGGCAAGTCGGGCGCGCGGCGGGTCGTGCCGAGGATCAGCCCTCGGAGGGCGGGGGTGAGTTCGTTGGCGGGTCGGGCGCCAGCTCGCCGGCTCCGGACGACGAACCGCGGCGCGGCAGCCGACGTCGGACGACCGCCGAGACGACGAGGACCGCGAGCCCGAGGACGAGGAGGATCGGCAGCCAGACGATCCCGAACCAGATGCCCGCGGTCGCGAGCCCCTGGAGGATCTCGACGAGGTTCGCGGTCGCGCGGTCCACTTCGTTCTTGGGGTCGAACTTCTGCTGTGCCGTGATGACGGCCGGCTCGGGCTCGATGCTGAAGCGAACGGTCAGCGTCGAGTACGCCGCCTGCTCCTCGAGATGCTGGCGCTGTGCGGTCGCCTCCTCGATCTGGCCGCGGACCGTGGTGAGCTCGGCCTGGACGTCCAGGACGTCGCTGATCTTGGTCGCCTGGGTCATGATCGACTGGAGAGCGCGTTCGGTCGCCTGGAGATTCGCGATCCGCGCCCGGAGGTCCACGACCTGGCCGGTCACGTCCTCCGTCCCGGTCCGCTCCGTCACGACCTTGATCGCCAGCGCGCGGAGTGCGGCGAGCGCGTCCTCCCACGACTCGGCGGGAACGCGGTAGGTGATCGTGGCGGTCACGTTCTCGCCGTCGCCGAACTGCTCGGAACCGGCGACGTACCCGCCCAGCGCGGAGACCTTCGCGGCGGCCGCGGTCACGGCCTCGCCCACGACCTCGACCTGGAGCTCGAGTGAGCCGGTCTTGATGACGAGGAGGTCCGGTCGGGCGGCATCCAGGACATTCCGGCCCGTTCCCTGACCCTCATCGACGGGGTTCGCAGCCGGGTTCCCGCCACTGGTGTCGCCGCCACCTCCGCCATCGACCGCGCTGCCGACCGTGCTGAGGATCGGTCGGGACGCGGCACCGCCGCAGCCGATGACGACCAGGAGGATCACAAG
>JBKJVO010000255.1:0-2700 GCA_046717305.1 Candidatus Limnocylindrales bacterium | reverse complement strand
GGTCACGTACGGCTCACCCGACGCGCGCCGCTGGTCGCCGTGGGCCTCACCGGCCATCACCACGGCACGCTCCACGCCGGACAGGTCCGCTTGCGGGTAATGGCCACGGATCGCGGCGAGCAGCCGCGCGGTCATCGTCTCGACAGAGGCGGCCTCCGCGGCCGACGTCCCCCGCGACAGCGCGCGTGTCCCCGCTCGCCGACCGCGCGCCGCTGCGGTCGGTGGCGGGGCGTCGGCGGCGGCTTCGGCACGCGTCCGGGGGGCGACCATCGTGCGGCGAAGTCTAGCAGCGGGCCCTTGACGGGCCAGGCGGTCGCGCCTGCCCGGTTCACCGAAATTCGAACGCCGGACGGCCCTGCTGAGACCCGCGCCGGGTCAGCCCGCGCCGGGTCAGCCCGCGCCGGTCCAGCCCAGATCTGCCAGCGCGGCCAGTGCCTCGGCGCGCTCGTCCCACGGCTCCGTGCGATCGGCGTACAGGATCGAGGCCTCATGCCCCTTCCCTGCCAGGAGGACGACGTCGCCGCGCCGTGCTCCGGCGAGCGCCAGCCTGATGGCGGCCCGGCGATCGGCGACGAGCAGGACGTCCTCGCCGATTCGTTTGCCCGCGGTGGCTGCACCCGCGGCGATGTCGCGGAGGATTGCGCCGCGGTCCTCGCCGCGTGGATCCTCGTCCGTGAGCACGACGAGCCGGCAGCGCTCGCCGGCGATGCGGCCCATCATCGGCCGCTTCTCGACGTCCCGCTCCCCTGCCGAGCCGAAGACCGCGATGAGGGCGCCACCCGCGGCCCGTGCCGGCGGCCCCAGCTCATCGAGGACGAGGGCGAGCGACGCCGGGCTATGCGCGTAGTCGATGACGACCCCGAACGGCTGGCCCGCCTCGATCCGCTCCATTCGGCCCGGCACCGCCGGCAGCCCTTCGAGGCCGGTTCGGACCCCATCCGCCTCCAGGCCCAGCGCCATGCCGAGAGCGACGACGGCGAGCGCGTTGTGACCGTTGAACCGGCCCGCGACCTGCAGCCGGATCTCGCGGGCGCCGGCGCTGGTCTCGAAGGCCACCGTCAACCGCCCGGCCTCGTCCGCCACGCCGAGCAGGCGCACGTCCGCGCGGGCGGCCAGCCCGTACGTGAGCAGCCTGGCCCCCGCAGCCCGCGTCGCCGCCTCGAAGATTGGGGCTGCGGGGTCGTCCGCGTTGACGATCCCGACCCGCGGCCACGCGACACCGGGCTTGGGCGGATGCGCCGGCCCTGTGGCGAGCCGCTCGAAGAGCGAGACCTTGGCGGCGCGGTACGCCTCGAACGAGCCGTGGAACTCGAGGTGCTCGTGGGACAGGTTCGTGAAGATCGCGACGTCATAGACGATCGCGCCGACACGCTCCAGCGCGAGCCCATGGGACGTCGTCTCGATGACTGCCGCACGATCGCCAGCCGCGACCATGGCCCGGAGCGCGGCCTGCAGCTGGGGCGCGCCGGGCGTCGTCTCGTGCGCGGCGTTGGCCTCGCGGATCCCGCCGATCTGCGTCGCGACCGTCCCGACGAGGCCCGTCGGCAGCCCGGCGGCGGCCAGCGCGGCGACGGCGAAGAGCGACGTCGAGGTCTTCCCGTCCGTGCCGGTGATCCCGATGACGCCGAGCTCTCGCGACGGATCGCCGTACCACCACGCCGCCGCGTCGGCAAGGGCGAGCTGGCTTCGGTCGACGACCAGCTGGACGAAGCCGGCGGGCGCCGCGGCCAGCGGGTGCTCCACGATGGCACCGACCGCTCCCGCGGCAGCGGCCCCCTCGATGAAGGCGTGACCGTCGAGGTGGGCGCCGTGGATCGCGATGAACAGCCCGCCCGGACGGACGGCGCGGGAGTCGTCGGTGACGCCGCCACGGACCACCGTCGCCCTGCCGGCCCCAGCATCGGCTCCGGCGGGCTCTGGGACGACGACCCGAAGGCGTCCCGCGGCCTCGAGCCGAACGATCAGCTCGGCCAACGGGCGGGGCTCACGCCGTTCCGCGGCAGCGAGGAGCGCCGCGATCGTCGTCATCGGACGCGCGCCGGAACTCGCCACGTCCGCAGCCATTCTCGGAGGTCACGGACGGCGTACCACCCCGGCGAGACCACCAGGTCGAACGTTCCCGGATGCCGCAGCACGCGGCCGCCGAACCGCTGTTTGAAGGCCGAGAACCCGAGCCACGACGAGTCCGCCTCCGGATCACGCGGATCATAGACGCCCCACAGATCCAGCCACCGAACGCCGTCGGCTGCGAGGGCGGTCATCATCGCCGCCATGACGCCATAGCCCGGATTGGCATGATGGTTCGCGGCGCTCCGAAGCGAGCCTCCATACAGGTAGGCTGCGCGATCCCCGGTCCGCGCCACGACCATGGTCCCGACAGCGTCATCACCGAGCCGACCGATCCCGAGATACCAGCCGCGCGACGCGGCCAGCTCGGCCCCCAGACACTCGAGGAACGCGGCGTCGTGGATCCTGAAACCGCGCCGAGTCCCGGTCATCGCCAGGACCTCGTGCGCGATCCCGATCGCGGCCGGATCCACGACCCGCGTGATCTCGACCGCGACACCCTCCCGTGCCGACCGTCGGGCGAGGTTGCGCGCCTCCGGCGTCCAGCCCCGGGCCATAGCGTACGGCCCTCCCGCGAGAAACACGATCGCGGTCGTCCTAGCCAGCAGGTCGTGACGGGCCCGGCGGAGGCCG
>JBKJVO010000254.1:0-5392 GCA_046717305.1 Candidatus Limnocylindrales bacterium | reverse complement strand
GACCCGGTGGCGAAGGTGACGATCATCAGCCGCGGGATGGCCCTCGGCTACACGATGGCCCTGCCGACGGAGGACCGTTATCTCCAGTCTAAGTCCGAATTCGAGGACAAGATCGCCGGCATGCTCGGCGGGAACGCCGCCGAGCGCATGGTCTTCGGCGACACGACCACCGGGTCGTCCAACGACATCGAGAAGGCTACCCACCTCTCGCGCCGGATGGTGACGGAATTCGGCATGAGCGATCGCCTCGGGCCGTTGTCCTTCGGCAAGCGTGACGAGCTCGTCTTCCTGGGCCGCGAGATCGGCGAGCAGCGCAACTACTCGGACGAGATCGCGAAACAGATCGACGAGGAGGTTCGGGCGATCATCGACCGGGCATACGAGCGGGCCAGCCACGTCCTGGAGACCCATCGGGACCGGCTGGAGGCGCTCGCCCAGAAGTTGATCGCGGAGGAGAGCGTGGACGCCGCCGGTTTCGAAGCGCTGTTCAAGGACCTTCCGCCCAAGGAGAACCTCCACGGCCTCCCGCCGCGGCGACGGGAACCGCCGACCCCCACCGCCCCGGCCGAGGCGACCCCGAGGCCGGAGGCGCCACCTTCCTCGGCACCCGCACCGAACCCGGCCTGAGCCGGCATCCAGTCGCATGGACGGCCTGCAGTCCAACGGACCGCCGGCCGAGTCTCGGGGAGGACCGATGACCGCACCGGATCCTGCCATCGCCGCCTGGCTCGACGCGACCCGCGACGAGCGTCTGGCGTCGTATTTCGACTTCCTCCGGATCCCGAGCATCTCGGCCCTCCCGGAGCACGCCGGCGACATCCGCCGCGCGGCCGAATGGATCGCGGCCGATCTCGCACGGATCGGGTTCGAACATGCGGAGGTGTGCGAGACGCCGTGGCACCCGATCGTGTACGCGGACTGGTTGCACGCGGAGGGCGCGCCCACGATCCTGGTCTACTGCCACTACGACGTTCAGCCGGTGGACCCGATCGAGCTGTGGGAGACGGCGCCGTTCGAGCCGTTCGTGCGGGACGGGCGGGTCATCGCCCGAGGCGCGGCCGACCACAAGGGCCAGCTCCACATGCACCTTCGGGCGGCCGAGGCGCTTTTCGCGACACGCGGCCGGCTTCCGGTCAACCTTCGCATCGTTTTCGAGGGCGAGGAGGAATCGACCTCGGCGAGCCTGCCCGGCTGGTTGGAGGCGAACCGGAGTCGGCTTGGCGCCGACATCGTGGTCATCTCGGACACGGGCTTCTTCGAGGGCAACATCCCGGCGCTCACGGAAACGCTGCGCGGCATCCTGTACACGCAGATCGATGTCGTCGGGACTCCCACGGACCTCCACTCCGGTTCGTACGGTGGCGCAGTCGAGAACCCGGCGAATGCCCTGGCGCGGATCATCGCCGAGCTGAAGGATCGCGATGGGCGTGTCCTCGTGCCCGGGTTCTACGACGACGTCGTCCCGCTGGATGCTCGGGCTCGCGAGAGCCTTGCCGCCCTCGGCTTCGACGAGGATGCGTATCGCGGGTCGATTTCCGCCGGCCCGCTGCAGGGTGAGATCGGCTACTCCGTGCTGGAGAGGACGTGGGCGCGGCCCACGCTCGACGTCAACGGCCTGTGGGGCGGATTTCAGGGCGCCGGTGAGAAGACGATCATCCCGGCCCACGCGCACGCCAAGGTCAGCATGCGACTCGTCGCGAACCAGGAGCCGGAGGCGCTGTTTCAGCAATTCTCGGCATACGTCGAGCGCGTCTGCCCGCCGGGCGTGACGGCATCGGTGCAGCTCCTGGGAAGAGGCCGCCCGGTGAGGACGCCGCTGGATCACCCCGTGACGCGCGCGGCTGCCCGGGCGCTCGAGGCGACGTTCGGGACGGCGCCCGTGTTCATCGGAGGCGGCGGGTCCATCCCGGTCGCGGATATGTTCGAGCGGCAGCTTGGGCTGACCGTGGTCCTGATGGGCTTCGCCAACCCGGACGACAACGCCCACGCGCCCAACGAATCCATGGTCCTCGCGAACTACGAGACGGGCATCCGAACGATCTGTCTGCTGTGGGACATGCTCGGCGAGCACGGCATCGAGGGGGCCGGGGCATCGTAGGCACCCGACGCCGGCCGTGAGCGATCGGCGATCTCGAGTGGCGGTACCTTTGGATCCCACCGTCGTGCCCACTGGGCGGGTGGACCCGCCGGACGCGGTGCTACGATGCCGCGACGGGATTCACTCGGGGAGGACCAATCACACGTGACGACGAAGGCGAACGCGCCCGCTGCGGTGGGCGCCCGCGCATGGCGGCTGGACAGCGACACGGGGAGCATGGCTCCCCGGTCCGCTCTGGACGTCCTCGTGGATTTGAACGACAAGGTCGTGAGCGGGAAGCTGGGCGAGTATCAGCCCGTGCCGCTCGGCCTGACGCCACTCGACAAGACAATCGGCGGCGGCCTCCGGCCCGGCGAGCTGCTCCTGATCGGTGGCGCGCAGGGGACCGGCAAGACGACGATGGCCCTCCAGATGGCGCGCAACGTGGCCGCGTCCGGTCAGGCCGGCGTTCTGTACGTCTGCTTCGAGCATGACGAGGCGTATCTGCTGAATCGGCTCGTCGCCCTCGAATCGGCGCTCGCACACATGCCGCAAAAGACCGGGGCGATCAAGGTCCAGGACGTCCGGAAGGAAATCCTCGGGACCTGGGCCGGCGCGGGCGAAGAGGCACCCAACCTCGCGAACAACCCGCGCCTGCGGCCATCCCTGGACCGCATCGCCCGCTACGGCCAGAACCTCTTCCTCCTTCGCGGTTCGGCCACGGCGAGCACGATCGACAACCTGCGCAAGCTCGTCCAGCAGTATCGCGAGCTCGCCGGCGAACGGCGCCTCCTCGTCATCGTGGACTACCTCCAGAAGGTGCCGCAGATCCCGGAGCCGACCACGGAGGCGGAGAAGGTCACCTTCGTCGTCAGCGGGCTCAAGGACATCGCGCTTTCGGAGGAAGTCCCGCTGATCGCGATCGTCGCGGCGGACAAGGAAGGCCTCAAGGCGTCTCGCCTGCGGAACTTCCACCTGCGCGGCTCATCGGCGATCAATTACGAGGCGGACATCATCCTCATCCTCAACGAGAAATACCACGTCGTCGCCAAGGTGAACATCGAGTTCAACCCATACCAGGCGCAGCGCTTCCGCGACTGGGTGATCCTGTCTATCGAGAAGAACCGAGGCGGTCAGGACAACGTGGACCTCGAGTTCGAGAAGCACTTCGAGTACTCGTGCTTTGACCCGAACGGGCGAACGGTGCAGGAAAAGCTGATCGAGGAACGCCTGTATAACGACTGATCGACGACTCGCGGGGTATCGTCTGCGCCATGCATTCGGACGCGGACTTCCCCGGGGTCATCGAGGTTGTCGTCGAGATCCCGCGCGGGAGCCGGAACAAGTACGAATTTGACGAGGGGGCGGGCGTGTTCCGCCTGGACCGCGTTCTGTCCTCCGCCGTCTACTACAACTTCGACTACGGATTCATCCAGGGCACACGTGCCGACGACGGCGATCACACGGACGCCCTCCTGATCATCGACGAGCCGACGTTCACCGGTTGCCACGTCTGGGCTCGGCCGATCGGAGTGCTCGAAATGCGTGACGAGAAGGGCGCCGACTACAAGGTCCTGTGCGTTGCGGAGGGCGACCCGCATCAGGCGCACATCGAGAGCCTGGACCAGATGCGCCCGCACCGGCTCGTGGAAATCGAACACTTTTTCGAGACCTACAAGCTCCTCGAGGACAAGACCGTGTCGGTCCTGGGCTGGCGCGACCGGGACCGGGCCCGCGAGATCCTGCAGCTGGACCGGGACACCTGGCTGCGCGATGGTGGCGAACATCACTGAGCGACGGCCGCGCGACGCCGATCGCGCCTGGACGCCCGGCCCGGATTTCCCGCGCCTGTTCATCGCGGTTCCGGTGCCGAAAGACGTGGGTTCGGCGATCGGGCGCGTGATGGACGACGTGCGGGTCGCACTCGGGGAGGACGGCCGGCGGATCCGCTGGGTCCAGCTGGAAGGACTACACGTCACGCTTCGATTCCTCGGACCGACCCCGGCCGGCCGCGTTGACGAGATCGCCGCCGCCCTGGATCGCGCCGCCACCGACGAGGAAGCCTTCGAGATCCGGTTCGCCGGGGCGGGCGCCTTTCCTGACGGCGATCGGCCGCGTGCCCTGTGGCTTGGAATCCAGTCCGGAGCGGAGCATCTGGGTCGGCTCGCCGCGGCGTTCGAGGCATCGCTCTCTGTCGCAGGCTGGCCCGTCGAGTCCCGGCCGTTTCGACCACACCTCACCATTGCCCGGACGGACGGCGTGCGCGCCGGACCCGCCGCGGCGACCGCGCTCGAGCAAGCGGCGTCGGTCCTGAACACCGGATTCCGCGCCGATCGCGTCGTGCTCTACCGAAGCCACCTCGGGTCCGGCCCGGCGCGCTATCAGCCGCTCCACGAGGTCGGCCTCGCCTGATCGCCGTCGATGGCGTGGCGGCCAGCCTGACAGGCGGCCAGCCGGAAAGGGCGTCTCCTGCTACGATCGGACTACTCCGACGGTCTCGGGGTGAGCATTGACGAAGGAGCCATATCGAGCGTGACCGGATCCCAGCGCACTCGTCTGGTGCTGGCCCTCGGGGCCCTCAACATCGACCTCGCGATCGCCGGCTTTGGCCGCGCCGGACCGCTTGAGCCCTCGAACGAGGTCGCCGGAGCCAGCGCGACACCTGCCGTGAGCCCGCCCCCGGTCGCCGTGGCCTCCGCCGGGCCGACCGACGACCCACATGCCTCACGGCCCCCCGGCGTCGGGCCGAGCGATGCGCCGATCGGCACGAGCGCTCCCACGCCGGCCGTCCCTGGCCCGGTGATGGCCACGACGGCGCCCCAGACGACGATGCCGCCCGACGCGACCGTGGCGCCCCAGGCGACTGTGCCGCCCAACGCGACCGCGGCGCCCGAGCGGACTGTGCCACCCGTCCCGGCGGCGCCGACCGCCCGGCCACAGCCGACCACGGGTCCCACGGCGCAGCCGAATCCCACCGATCGGCCGGCTCCCACAGCGGCGCCACCGCCCCCGCCGGTCCCGCCCGTGACCGAACCGGCGGGTCGTGCCCTTCCGCCCTGCCCCGGCGTGGCCTCCGGGCCGCCCGGTCACGAGAAGGTGGAGGGCGATGGTGGGCGACCTTGCCGAGGCGGCGAAGGTCGCGGTGGCAGCCAGGGCGACGACAGGGGTCGCGGTGACGAGCAGGGGCGGAGCCGCGTGAGTCCCTGCCGCGGGCGAGCCCGCCGCGGCATCGCGGGAGGTCGGGCCGTTGGACCGCTCGCCGGCGAGAAAGTACAAGCCTAAGCTACTCTGCCCGGCGTGCGGACGAGAGCTCTA
>JBKJVO010000253.1:0-5740 GCA_046717305.1 Candidatus Limnocylindrales bacterium | reverse complement strand
CACTCTTGTAGGTCGCCTTGACCGGACAGACCGGCACGCAGGGGGGCTTGTCGCACTGCATGCACGGACGGGGGATGAACCGACGGCCGACGTTCGGGTAGGTCCCCCACTCCTCCTCGATGACTGGCCGATACACGACGCCGGGCGGCAGCTTGTTCTCCGCCACGCAGGCGATCGTGCAAGCGTGGCACCCGACGCACTTTCGGAGGTCGATGACCATCACCCAGCGACGTTCGGCGGGCGGCTTGTCCAGCGCGGCCAGAAGCTCGACACGCATCCGCTCGAGGACGTCGACCTGGCCACCACTGGCACTAGTCAACGCCGCGTCGGGGCCGAGGACCCATGGGTCCTGCCCGGGCGTCGATGGGTCCGGCTGGATGGCGAACACCTCGTAGGCGGTGATCGCGCTCGCCGCCCCGGCGCCGAGGACCGTCGTGAGGAATCCTCGTCGAGTCAGGTCGGCGGTCCTGCCCGTCTGCTCTAACTCGGTCATCGATCCGTCCTTTCGGCCTGGCCGGAGCCAGGGACTGCACATATGTTCCTAGTAGGGTTGCCCGGGCGGCACCCAACCGGTGAGTGCCAAGCGGCACGCACCGGCCGTGCCAGAGGTCCCACGGTCATGCCGACCGCCGACGGGTCGCCGCGCAAGTTGCACGCGGGCGCCGCAGCGAGATGACTGGCCGCGCGGTCACCCGCTAAGTGCTGTAGCTCGGATATTCGGTGATGTATTCATGCCGCCTCCTGCCGCCGCCCGGCTTCTCGCATCGCGAGCCGGTCGAGGAGTCTGGCAAGGTCGGCCCGGGTGAACTTCCACTCGAATGGGTTGGCAAGAAGTTCGTAGTGGGACTGGAAGGCGAGGATCCGGGCGGCGAGCTCGTCGAGCGAAGGGGCGCCGGCCGGGGTGAGGACCTTGCGCTCGAGGATGCTGAAGTAGATCTCGATCTGGTTCAGCCAGGAGGCGTGGATCGGGAGATGGACGGGCACGAGCCGCGGGTACGCCTCGGTGAGACGTCGGACGGAGGCCTGGCCGCGATGGGAGCTGCCGTTGTCGAGAACCCAGAACACCCGGCGGGCGGAGGCATAGGGGCTCGGTGGTCATGACCTGGCTGACGAGCCGGTCGAACGGCTCGATGCCGGTCGTTGGCTCACAGCGCCCGAAGAGCTTCGCCCGGTGGACGTCCCAGGCGGCGAGGTACTGCAGCGCCCCGCCGCGCTCGTACTCGTGCTCGACGAGCATCGGGTGACGCCCGTTCGCGGCGACCGTCGGGTGGCAGCGGATCCGGGCCTGGATGCTGGTCTTCTCATCGGCGCTGATGACGAACTCGCCGGCCTTGAGCGGCTGACCGTCCCACTCGCCGGCGTAGAGGTCGAGGACGCGGCCGGCCTTCGGCCCGAAGGCGGGGTCACGGGGGAAGATCCAGCTGCGCTGGGTCCAGGGCTTGATCGCGTCGTCGCTCAGCCAGCGCCAGATCGTCATCTCGGAGACCGACGCGACGAGACCGCGGCGGATGACCTCGGCTCGGATGTCCGGGACGTGGAGCCGGCTGAAGGGCGAGGTCGAGGCGGGCCGGCAGCTCGCACGCGATCGCCTTACAGGCGACGACCAGGTCTGTGGGGAAAACCGGGCCGACGACCGGTCCGGGGACGCTCCGCCAGGCCGGCCAGGCGCTCCTCGAAGAAGCGCTTCCGCCACTTCGACACGATCTGGACCGGGGTGTCGAGCCGGTGGGCGATCTCGGTATTCTCCTGACCTCCCGCGGCCAGGAGTACGATCCGGGCCCGGACGACATCCCGATACGGTGCTGAATAGCGGTGGCTCGTGGACTCCAGGGCAGCTCGCTCCGCAGGCGACAGCTCGATGAGGAATGGGCTGATCCTCGGCACAACTCTCCTCCGGCGACGGATGAGAGGAGCATACTCCCGAAATGGTCTAGATACATCATCGTATTAGTGTGGAGTAGTACTGAGCCCTCTGGCCACCCGGCGTGGCGTGCGCCCGGTCTGCCGCCTTTGGCGGCCGTACCATCCCGACAATGACAGCCGATTCTGCCGCCGTGCGCGGCCCGCTCGACGGCATTCGCGTGGTTGACTGCTCCACGGTCCTTGCCGGGCCGTACTGCACGATGCTCCTCGCCGACCTCGGGGCGGACGTCGTGAAGGTGGAGCCGCCCGAGGGCGACGCGACGCGCGGCTGGGGGCCACCATGGGTCGGCGACGAGGCCGCCGGGACGCGGACCGCCGCCTACTTCCTGTCGGTCAACCGCAACAAGCGGAGCCTGCGCCTGAATCTCCGGACCGAGGGCGGGCGCGAGGTTCTGGGGCGACTCCTCGCCCAAGGCGACGTGCTCGTCGAGAACTTCCGCGCCGGCGCCTTCGAGCGGCGCGGCTTCTCCGATTCCGTGCTGGCGGCCCTGAACCCGGACCTCGTGCACCTGGCCATCGGGGGCTACGGAATCGGCGGACCGGACGCCTCGAAGCCTGGCTACGACTTCGTCATCCAGGCGACCGGCGGGCTGATGTCGATCACCGGTGCGCCGGACGGTCCCCCGACGAAGGTCGGCGTCGCGATCAGCGACGTGGTCAGCGGGCTGTTCGGGGCGGTCTCGGTGCTCGCCGGACTGCTCGCGAAGCCGCGGGCCGGCGGCCAGCGAGTGGACGTGTCCCTCCTCGGCAGCACGCTCGCGGTCCTCGTCAACCAGGCCCACAACGCGTTCGTGACCGGACGCCCCCCGGGCCGACGCGGGAACGCCCATCCGAACATCGTCGCGTACGAGACGTTCGCGACCGCCGACGGGGTCATCGCGGTCGGCGTCGGGAGCGAGCGCCAGTGGCTGCGCCTGTGCGAGGCACTCGGGATTCCGGAGGTCGGCATGGATCCACGGTTTGCCACGAACGGTGATCGCGTCGAGCGCCGCGACGAGCTCGTGCCGATGCTGGCCGCACGATTCGCGTCGGACACTTCCGCGGCCTGGCTCGCGCGGCTGGACGCGGCGGAAGTCCCGGCCGGCCCGCTCCTCGACGTCCTCGAGGCGTTCTCGACGCCTCAGGCCGAAGCGATCGGCGCGCGCGTGCCGATGACCCATCCCGCCCTCGGGTTCGTTGACCAGATCCGCAGCCCGTTCGACTTCGCCGCGACGCCGGCCTCGATCCGGACCCCGCCGCCGCTCCTCGGCGAGCACTCGGACGCCGTGCTCGCGGAGCTGGGGTTCGATGCCGCCGCCGTAGCAAGTTTCCGGGCCGGCGGGGTGGTCTGACCGACTCCCGACCGGGGACATCGCCGGCGCGCCAGCCTGAGACGCGTGTTTGCGACGAGCGAGCACGATCCCGATACCCAGATGGTCCGCACCGGCTCGGACAGTCATCGGGCGGTGCTCGTTGATCTCGGATACGTGTCTTGGAGCGACGCGCCACGGACCCTTCGGCCCAAGCGGTCATCAGGCGGACGCGTCCTCGATGAGCTCGCCCACCAACAAGTCCATCAGCAGGCCGTCGTGCCAGGTGCCGTCCGCGCCCCGCTCGTAGGCGCGCATGAAGCCGACGCGGCGGAAGCCGACCTTTTCGTAGGCGCGGATCGCCCGCTCGTTGGCGGCTGCCGGGTCGATCGTGAGCCGGTGGTGTCCGCGATCCTCGAAGAGGTGTCGCGCGACGAGGCGGATCGACTCGGGCCCGATCCCCTTGCCCTGCAGGGCGGTCGCGACGAAGAGATCGATGCCCGCGTGTCGATAGTCGGGCTCCAACTCCTCCGAGAACTGGATGAGGCCGACGATCTCGCCCTCGATTTCGATCGCCAGGCGGACCTCGTCCTCGTCGTCGTAGAGGCCCGCGACCGTCGTCGCGAGATCTCCGTGGACCCACCACCGGGCCACCTCGGGCTCGATGAGAATCCGCGAGAGCGCAGCGCGATCGGCCTCGACGATCGGGCGGATGAGGACCCGAGGGCCCTGAAGCGTCGGTGCCGATTGCATTCGAGGATCGTCGCTTGCCACACCCGCGATGGCAAGGCCGCGTTCACGCCTGCAGCCCTGCACGGATCCCATGGTCACTTCCGGATCGCGGGCGGTAGACTCGCCAGACTGACGACCCCAGGAGACCCCACCACGATGACCGACACCCGCGAGCGCTGGGCGCTCTTCCTCGGCGCCTCGTCCGGCATGGGCGAGGCCACGTCGCGCGCCCTCGCGAAGGCCGGCTACAACATCTGCGGGATCCATCTCGACTTCCGGGCCGCATTCCAGCGGGTCGAGGAGGTCAAGGCCGATCTCGCGGCGGAGGGCCGCGAGATCCTGTTCATCAACATGAACGCGGCGGACGACGAGAAGCGCGCCGCCGCGCTCGATGCGCTCGAGGCCCGTTTCGTGGCTTCGAGGGCCGCCGGGCACGCGCCGTACGTCCGGGTCGTGATGCACTCGCTGGCGTTCGGCAGCCTCGTCCCGTTCATCACCGACGACCCGAAGGAGGGCGTCGATCGCAAGAAGATGGAGATGACCCAGGACGTCATGGCGAACAGCCTCGTCTACTGGGTCCAGGACCTCTACCGGCGCGGGTTCCTCGGCAAGGGCTCCAAGATCTACGCGATGACCTCCGAGGGGTCGAGCCGCGTCGTGCCGTCGTATGGCGTCGTGTCGTCGGCGAAGGCGGCGCTGGAGAGCCACATCCGTCAGCTCGCCATGGAGCTCGCACGATCGGGGATCGGTGCGACGGCCAACTCGATTCGGGCGGGCGTGACGATCACCCCGGCGCTCCTCAAGATCCCCGAGGCGCAGCAGATGATCGACATCACGATGAAGCGCAACCCGACCGGCCGGATGACGACGCCGCAGGACGTGGCGAACGCGGTCCTCGCGCTCTCGGGCGAGGGCACCGACTTCATCAACGGCGACATCATCAGCGTGGACGGCGGCGAGTTCGTCACGGGCTCCTGATGGCCATGCCCGATGGCTCCATCGGCCCGATCTTCGCGGGCTGGGACCACTACAACGAGCGCATCATCAACGGCGTGCGGGGTCGGTCGGCCGGGGAGCTCGCCCTGAGCGTGGGGTCCACCTACTGGCCGATCTGGGCCATCGCCGGCCACACCGCGGGCGCCCGTGTCTACTGGCTGTGCTCCGTCTTCGGCGAGCCGGGCGCCGAGACGACACCGTTCATCGACCCGACCGGCTTCGGCTGGGAGGACGACCTGGACATGCCGCGAAGCGCCGAGGAGCTGGTAGGGGCGTTCGAGTCGTCGTGGCGGATCGTCGCGGCGTGCCTCGAGCGCTGGACGCCGGCGATGCTCGAGGAGACAGTCCAGCGCGAACGCCGCGGTCAGGTCAAGCGCCACACGCGACAGTCGGTCCTCGTCCGCCTGCTCGCCCACGACGCCTACCACGCCGGCGAGATCGCGCTGATCCAGGGTTCCCACGGCCTGCCGCAGCTTGACCTCTGGCCACCGGGACCCTCGACACCCGTCCCGTAGTCGGAGCATTGTCGGCGCCGGGGCGCGGCCAACCGACCCCCCCACTGCGCTTCGGCCCTGTGGCGGAACGAGTTACGGCCTGAGCCTGGTCCTGCGTTTCGTCATCGCCGTGATCGTCTGGCTCCGCCAGCCCCCGCCCATCGACGAGCCAACCTAGGTGTGATTCCCACGGACGTCATTGACAGGGACCTCCCGTGGGCTGATCGACCTGGCTCATCAAGTCGAGCCCGTCCACGCTCGGCCGGGCAGTGGATTCGACGGATGTCGGGGACGGCCACGCTCGTA
>JBKJVO010000252.1:0-6531 GCA_046717305.1 Candidatus Limnocylindrales bacterium | reverse complement strand
GGCGCCCCTGCGCCGTCCCCGGTCGTGCGTGCCCGCGAACTCACCGAAGCCGCCTCGTCCGGCGATCGCCGGGCGCTCGCGCGGCTGCTGACCGCTGTCGAGAACCGGACTCCCGTCGCGGAGGCCGCGCTCCGGACGCTCTACCCGAAGGCCGGACGGGCACACCTCGTCGGGATCACCGGGGCGCCGGGCGCCGGCAAGTCCACGCTCGTCTCTGCGCTTATAGCGGAGGTGCGCGGGCGGGCCCGCTCCGTGGGGGTCGTGGCGGTCGACCCATCCAGCCCGATCACCGGCGGCGCGCTGCTGGGCGACCGGGTCCGGATGCAGGCATACGCATCCGACGGGGATGTGTTCATCCGCTCCATGGCGTCGCGCGGGCACGCAGGCGGACTTGCCTCAACGTCCGCGGCTGCGGCCGCCGTCCTCGACGCTTGCGGTTTCGACCTCGTGCTCATCGAGACGGTCGGGACCGGCCAGAGCGAAGTCGATGTCGCCGCTGCGGCGGACACAACGGTCGTCCTGCAGGCACCCGAAATGGGCGACGAGGTCCAGGCGATCAAGGCCGGCCTGCTTGAGGTCGCCGACATCGTGGTCGTCAACAAGGGCGACCGGCCCGGCGCACAGCGAACGGCCTCCCAGCTCCGGGCGATGCTCGTCGCCGTGGCGCGGGTCGGGACCGCCGGCCGGAGGCATCAGGGCGACGCGATGGCGGGCGGCGCGGCGCCCGCGTCCCCCGAGGCTGCCCGGCCAGGCGATCGTCCACGCCCGAAGCAGCCCGAGGTGCTCATCACGACTGCGACGACGGGCGAGGGCATCCCCGAACTCCTCGCGTCGCTCGACCGGCATCGAGCGGCCGGGCACGCAGCGCCGATCTCTGCCGCGCGGCTGGCCCGTGCCGAAGCGCAAGTGTGGGCGATCCTGTCCGATCGGACGCGAGCGGAACTCGACTCGCCCGCGCGGCGCGCGGAGACGAGCACGATCCTCAACGCCGTCGCCGACCATCAGCTCGACCCGTTTGCCGCCGTCGACCGGCTGCTCGCGAGCCTTCGGCAGTGAGCGGCGCAGCGCCGACGGGAACAGCCCCGGCGGGCGCCGCCCCGGCGCGCGCCGCCCCAGCGGGCGACCGGGACGAGCCCCTCCTGACTCCCGCGTTCATCGCGATCGCGGCGTCGGTGCTCGGGTTCTTCATCGCGAGCGGCATGTTCCTGCCGGCGACGCCACGCTTCGTGGCCGGTCCGCTCGGTGGCGACGCGTTTGCGGTCGGGCTCGTGATCGGATCCTTCAGCGTCTCGTCGCTCCTCCTTCGCCCGTTTGCGGGCCGCTGGGCGGACCAGCGCGGCCGGCGGATCATGCTCATTGCCGGCGCGCTCCTGCAGGTCGTTGCGGCTGCCGGCCATCTCGTCGCCGATTCGGTCGCGCTGCTCGTGGCGATGCGCCTGCTCCTGGGGGCCGCCGAGGCTGTCTTCTTCGTCGGCGGCATGGCCGCGGCCACGGATCTGGCCCCGGAGCGCCGGCGCGGCGAGGCGGTGAGCCTGATCTCGACGGCGCTCTATCTCGGGGTCGCGATCGGACCGGTCCTCTCGGAGTGGCTCCTCGGGGCGTCCGGCTACCCCGCGATCTGGATCGTCGCCACGGCGATCAGCGTCGTTGCCGTCGTCATCAGCTGGTTAGCGCCCGAGACGCTTCCCCCGGCCGCCCGCCGCCTGAGAGGTGATGGCGGAAGGCTGCTCCATCACCGCGGGATCGTGCCCGGACTCCTCGTCCTGTGCGGGGCATGGGGCATGGGTGCGTACTTCGCGTTCCTGCCGCTTCTCGCGGACGACCTCGGCCTCGGCGGTGTCGGCGGGTATCTCGCGGCCTTTGCCCTGGTGGTGATCGGACTGCGGATCGTCGGCGCGCGCCTGCCGGACCGGTTCGGCGCCGCGCGGCTGTCCGGAACGGCGCTCGTCCTGAATGCCGTGGGCATGGCAATCGCCGGTCTTGCACCCAGCGAGGTCGGCCTGTGGGTGGCGACGGTCGTCTTCGCAGCCGGCGTGGCCTACACGTTCCCGGCGATCGTCGCGCTCGCTGTGATGGGCGTGCCGCCGGCGGAGCGTGGCGCGGTCGTCGGGACGACGAGCCTGTTCCTCGACGTCGCGTTCGGGCTCTCTCCGGCCGTGCTCGGCTTCATGGCCGGGTCGACCGGCTACCCGGCGACCTTCCTCGTCTCGGCGGCGGTGGCAGCCACGGGTGCGGCCTGGCTGCTCCTCCGCGGTGGATCGCTGACCCGCCAGGGCGCCGCCACGGCAGGTTGACGCGGCGTCTCCGGCGCGACCGCCGCTAGACTTCCTCCATGATTGATCGGGTCTTCGTTGCCGGCGCCGGGCTCATGGGCCACGGCATCGGCCAGGTCCATGCGGCCATCGGGAAGCACGTCACCCTGTACGAGCCCGACCTCGCCCGCGCCGATGCGGGCAAGACGCGGATCGCCGGCAACCTGGACCGGGCGGTCGCGAAGGGCAAGCTGGACGCGGTGACGCGGGACGAGATTCTCGGGCGCGTGACGGCGACCTCGGACATGGGCGCTGTCCGCGACGCCGACCTCGTCGTCGAGGCGGTTTTCGAGGACCTCGGGGTCAAGCAGCGCCTCTGGCATGAGCTCGATGCGCTGGCGCCGCCGGCCGCGATCTTCGCCTCGAACACGAGCTCCATCTCCATCGATACGCTCGCCCTGGCGGTGTCGCCGGCCCGCCGCGAGCGGTTCGTCGGGATGCACTTCTTCAGCCCGGTGCCGGTCATGCCGCTCGTGGAGCTCATCCGCGGCGCCGCGACGACGGGCGCCACGGAAGCCGCGATCAGGGAGCTCACGGACGCCCTCGGCAAACAGCTGATCGTCTCGGCGGACAAGCCCGGCTTCATCGTCAACCGGATCCTCATGCCGCTCCTGGCCGAGGCGATGCGGACACTGGAGGAGGGGACCGGCACGGCCGACGACATCGATACCGGCGCAAAGGTCGGCCTCAACCACCCGATGGGTCCGCTCGAGCTGGCCGACTTCATCGGCCTCGATGTCTGTCTCAGCGTCATGAAGGTCCTTCACGAGGGCTTCGGCCAGGAGCACTTCAGGCCGCCCAGGGTTCTCGAGGATCTCGTCGCCGCCGGCCACCTCGGTCAGAAGACCGGCCGCGGGTTCCACGTCTACCCGCGGGGCTGAGGGGGTGGCGATGGTCGCCGGCCCGTCCGGCGCCGATGGACTGACCGCCGAGGAGCGGCTGCTCCGCGATACCGCACGCGAATTCGCGCAGCGCGAGGTCGCACCGACCGCAGCCGAGCGTGACGAGGCCGAGCGCTTCGACCGCTCGATCTTCAGGCGGATGGCGGAGCTCGGCCTGACCGCGGCGCCACTTCCGGAGTCCGTCGGTGGGGCCGGGTTCAGCTACCTCGGCTGGACGCTCGTCATGGAGGAGCTCGGGGCGGCCGACATGGCGACTGCAGTGACCCTCTCTGTGCACATCCTCAGCCAGTACCCGGTCGTGACGTTCGGGACGCCCGAGCAGCACGCCGACTGGCTGACCCCGATGGTCGCCGGCGAAGCGCTGGGCGCGTTCTGCCTGACCGAGCCCCACGCGGGATCCGACGCGGCGGCGCTCCGGACGCGGGCCGTCCGATTGTCGGCCGCCGGCGACGAGTTGGCAGCCGACGCGCCGGCCGAGGCCGTCGCCGCGTACCGGCTCCACGGGACGAAGATCTGGATCTCCAACGCGCCCGAGGCGGACCGCTACCTGGCCTTCGCGACGGTGGATCCGGCGAAGGGCCCGAAGGGGATCACGGCGTTTCTCGTCGAGAAAGGCACGCCAGGGGTCGGGTTCGGCGCGCACGAGAAGAAGATGGGCATCCGGGCATGCCCTGCGGCGGAGGTGATCTTCGACGACGCGGTGGTCCCGGTCGCGCGCCGCCTCGGCGCCGAGGGGCAGGGCTACCGCATCGCGCTGTCGGCGCTGGCGGAAGGCCGGATCTCGATCGCAGCCGCCTGCGTGGGGATCGCCCGCTCGGCGCTCGAGCAGAGTGCCGCGTACCTGCTCCAGCGGACGGCGTTCGGCGCGCCGCTCGCCGAGCTCCAGGGTCTCCGGTTCATGCTGGCCGAGATGGCCCGCGAGGTGGCCGCGGCCCGCGCGCTCACCCATGAAGCCGCACGGGCGAAGGACCGCGGCGAGCCGATCGGGGAGGCGTCGTCGCTTGCGAAGTGGACCGCCTCGGACGCCGCGATGAAGGTCGCCACTGACGCCGTCCAGCTGTTCGGCGGCTCCGGGTACTCGCGGGAAACGGGGATCGAGCGCCTCATGCGCGACGCGAAGGGCGCCCAGATCTACGAGGGCACGAACCAGATCCACCGCCTGATCGTCGCGGACGCGGTTCTCGACCGCGCGAAACCCTGACGGACCGGCGCCGGGCACGACCCCGACGGGCCGAACGGCCCGCGGCTTGGGGGCGTTTGTCCCTCCGCCCCACTTGCGCCACCGGGTAGGGTCATCTCGCATACGACGTGGCCGAGGGGCCAGCGTCCCGTGATGTCGTCTCCAGGAGTCCCGCCCATGTCGTCACCTGTCGAAACCGATACCCGCCAGACCTCGCCTGCGCCGAACCCCGATCCCGGCACCTCGACCGCCGTCACGGACTTCGCCCTACCGACGCCCGCCGGCGACCTGACGCGGCGCGGATTCCTGCGCGGCGCCGCGCTGACCGGCGGCGGCCTCATGGTCGCCACGCTCGCCGCTTGTGCGCCGACGGCGCCGACACCGGGCTGGACCTACGGCCCGGACGGCTCGCCGCCCGTCGGGGGCTCGCCGACCCCGATCCCGCCGACACCGGGCCCGTCCGCCGCGGCCAGCGCGGGCCCGATCGCGAGCCTCCCGCCGGGCTTCAGCGCGCACGATGTCGAAGCCCGGAACGTCGTGCGGCGGTATGTCGGCAACCTGGCCCCCGCCCTCAAGGACATCTACGGCGACGCGGCGTTCACCAAGCTCGTGGACATCCTGGGTGCCGGTGACAACTACCCCGAGCTGTCGGCCAAGCCATCGTTCGTCCAGGTTCCGCAGCTGGTCCTCACCGATGCGCTCGCACCGCTCACGCCGGAGCTCGACGGCGACGTCAAGGTCTTCAAGCTCACGATCGACAAGATCGAGCACAAGATCGACGAGCTGAAGGAGCCGATCGAGGCGCTCGGCTACAACAAGCAGTGGCCCGGCCCTACGATCCGGGTGAACCAGGGTGACAAGGTCCGGGCGATCTTCACCAACAACCTGGACGAGTCGACGGGCGTCCACTTCCACGGGGTCGAGTTCGACGACTTCTTCCAGGACGGCGTCCCGTTCGTCACCCAGAAGCCGATCGTGCCGGGCGAGACCTACACGTACGAGTTCACCGCGCGCAACGCGGGCTCCCTGATGTACCACTCCCACCACAATGCGACGGACCAGGTGGGGCGCGGGCTCCTCGGGGCGTTCATCGTCGAGCCGAAGGACGATCCGTTCAAGGCAGATCGCGACTACATCTGGATCTCCAACGATGTCCTCGGAGGCTTCACGATCAACGGCCACGGGTTTCCGGCCGTCGTCCCGGTCCTCGCCGCGGTGGGCGAGACCATCCGCATCCGGTTCATGAACGAGGGGGTGATGATGCATCCGTGGCACAGCCACGGCTACGCGATGCGGATGGTCGCCCGCGACGGGCATCCTCTCGGCAGTGCGGCGTTCGAGTGCGACACCCTCGGCGTGAACCCGGGTGAGCGCTGGGACGCGCTCATCACCGTGGATCGCCCTGGCATCTGGGCGTTCCACTGCCACGTCCTGCCCCACGCGGAGGCGATGTCAGGCATGTTCGGGATGGTGAGCACGATGATCGTGGTGCCGGAGAAGGCCCATGTCGACGCGATCGTGCAGTCGCTCCTGACATAAGACGGCCGCCCCGGCGCCTACGAGGGCACCAGCCAGATCCACCGCGGTATCATGGCCGATGCGGTGCTGGACCGGGTGCGCGGCTGACCATTCGCCACCGAGCCGCGTTCGACGGTACCAACAGAAAGAGGCGCGACATGCTCCGTGACCGGATGATCCATCCGATTCTGCCCGCCGCCGACCTGGGCAGGGCGAAGGCGTGGTACGCGGAGAAGCTCGGCCTTGACCCATCGATGGAGGCCGAGGGCATCCTCGGCTACCGGTCCGGCTCGACGATCTTCACGATCTACGAGACGGGCTCCGCAGGGACCGCGCGGAACACGGCGGCGATATGGGTGGTCGACGACCTCGATCGCGAGATGGCGGCGCTTCGTGCTCGCGGCGTCGTCTTCGAGAACTACGACTTTCCTGACCTCAAGACGGTCGACGGTGTGATGGCCGACCCGGGCGGATCCAAGGCCGCCTGGTTCACTGACTCCGAGGGCAACATCCTCGGCCTGAGCCAGTGGCCTGCCGGGATGACGATCTAGACCGGTGTAGATTCGTGGCGTGATCCCAAGCCCGGCCGGCCCGAACGGCCACGTCTACATCGTCAGCG
>JBKJVO010000251.1:0-3393 GCA_046717305.1 Candidatus Limnocylindrales bacterium | reverse complement strand
TGAACGAGAAGCTCTGCGGATCGAGGGCGGGGAACGTGACCTTGTCGACCACGATGTGGCCGCGCTTCGTGTTGGTGAACGTACAAAGGGCGGAGCCACCGGGCGTCAGGGTGATGTTCGCGGTCGCCCCGTTGACGGTCCCGCCGGAACCGAGGGTGCCGCTGCAGACGAGGTTGGTGAGATCCCAACCCGCGACATCAGCCTCGGTGACGCTGTATGAACCGGCCGGGACGTTGCTGAAGACCTTCGTGTTGGACGTCCCGTCGCCGTTGTTGCCGTTGTCATCGAGGGTGAAGCCGGTGAGCCCGGCGCCCGTCGTGTACGTGAAATCCTGGCCGTCGTTCGGGTCGGCGTCCTTGACAATGGTGATCGAACCGCGCTGCACGTTCGTGAACGTGCACTTCACGGTCTCACCGACGTCGAGCTTGAACGTCGCCGTCCGCGCTGCAACGTCCCAGGTGCTGGGCGTCTGGCTCGTGCCGTCGTCGCAGCTGATGATCGAGAGGTCGAACGGCGGCGTCGGATCCGTCTCGGTCACGGTGTACGTGCCCGCGAGCAGATTGTCGGTGAAGGCGCTCTGCCCGTCGGACAGCGTGGCGTTGATGTCTCCGCTGAAGACGAATGAGCCCGTGGCCCCGTCAGGATTGGTTTGCTTCTCGACGATGATCTTGCCGCGCGGCAGGACCTCGAAGCACTCTGTGGAGCTGTTCGTGTGGCTCGCCGGAAGGTACTTGCTGCCCTGGGCGGGGGTGTACTCGGCCCGGAAGCAGTACCAGCCGGGCGTCGTGGGCGACATCGCATTGGACGTCGCGTCGCCGCTCCCGTTGACGGGCTTGTCCTGGCCCGCGTCGACGATGCCGGCGCCCGGGTAGGCCGTGTTGCAGTTGGCGGGATCCCCGGTCGGGCCGCACAGGAAGAAGTCGACCGTGCCGGTGGGCACGCCCGTGGAACCGGACAGATGGGCCGTGTCCGTGACACTGCCGTTGCCGACCTGGAAGGACGACGGCGAGCTCACCTGGGTGGACAGGCTCGGCGTTTCGCACAGTGCGAAGCTGCCGAAGGCGAAGTCGGACAGGGTCGAGGTCGGGGAGGGCGACGATCGGGTCTCCGCGACGAAGCTCGCGAAACAGCCCTGGTCCAGGCCGAGGTCGGACAGGTTGATGCCGCCCTCGACGAAGGAGCCTGCCGGAAACTTGTCGTCAGGACCAGACTTGGGGTCGAAGGGCCAGGGGGAATCCTGGACCGCCGTGTTGGCGATGGCGCAGCGGAGGTCGCCGGGTCCCGTCGTCGCGCAGGAGCCGCCCGCGCCGATCAGGTTGAGCGTGCCGCTCGTGTCGCCGCCCGTGCCGACCCACTCGTACACGCGCAGGACCGGGTTCGTGCCGCCGTTCTCGAAGTCGATTTGAACGAGGACGTCACCGAGCGTGTGGGCGCCGATGAATGTCCCGCCGACGACGGTCCCGAAGTTGCCCTTGAGGAACCAGAAGCCGGCCTGGGCGGCGCCGTTGCTGGCATAGCGAGCGAGGCCGAAGTAGACGACGAGGTCGCCGCCCACCGTGTAGGCGGCGGCGAAGGCGTCCTCGATGTCGTTCTTGTCCTGGACGCCGGGCCCGCTGGTCCACCGCCAGTCCGAGATGTCGTCGATGTCCTTGCTGTTACCGCCGGTGAACAGGAGTTCGTCGGGGGTGCTGTTGATGGCGTCGTCGATGAAGAGGCTCGCCAGCTCGGACGAGGCGCCGGGGCCGAAGACGTTGCCCCAGTCGTCGCCCGCCACGGGGTCGTTGTCGGCGTCGCCCTCGAGTTCGAACGTGCCTGTCTCGTGAACCGCGTCCACGGGGGACGGATTTGTGAGGTTCCCGTACTGCAGCATGATGGAGAGCACGAAGAGGACCAGCCACGACAGGGTGATCCCCCGTCGAGTCCGGTCGCTCATCGACCACGCGAATCCCCGAGACTTCATGGCGTTGATCCCTTCCCCCTGCCGAGTGACGATGCGTCAGCCCTCGTGTCGACTGCGTTTGGGGGGTGCCGGATCCGGCCGATCCCCCGCTTCCGATTGGGGCGACCGAAAGGCCGCCCATATCTGGTGCGTCCTCTGAACCGGGACGCTCCATGAATGCAAGGGGAAAGGTACCCCCCGCAGGATCGCCAACGGTACTGCCCAAGACCGCACCTGACTAGCCCCAATTTATCAATTCCGGACCGACCGACCCCTGAATCCGGTGCCTCGACGCACCGGGTATCAGGACCTCCGTACTGGGTCAGGCCGGGTACCATGGCGGCTCCACGACCCCTGATGCGGAGCCCGATGCCCGGATCCTCCTCCAGCGCCGATCCGGCCCCCGCCGGTCCGCCCCTCACGACGCTGCGGGATCGCGCGCGCGCGACTGTCCAGGCGGCGTGGCGGCAGGCGACCGCCGCCGGCTCCCTGCCGGGCCTGCCCTCGGAGACGGCCGTCGCGGTTGAGATCGAGCGACCCGCGAAACCGGAGCACGGCGACCTCGCGACCAACCTTGCCCTTCGGCTGGCGCGGCCGCTGCGGATGGCCCCGGGTACCATCGCCGCCGCGCTCGCGGACGCCATGGAGACGGGGGCCGACTCGCCGATCGCGGACGTCTCCGTGGCCGGTCCCGGTTTCCTGAACCTCCGCCTCACGGACGCGGCGCTGGAGGACGTTCTCGCCGGCGTCCGCCCGGACCCGGCCGCGTGGGGGCGCGCGATCGCGCCGGGATTCGGGCGTCGGGTCAACGTGGAGTTAGTCTCGGCCAACCCGACGGGCCCGCTCACGGTCGGCAACGCCCGCGGCGCCTTCGTCGGCGATCTCCTCTGTCGCGTCCTGGAGGCGGGCGGGCAGCAGGTGACGCGCGAGTACTACTTCAACGACTCCGGGACGCAGGTCCAGCACCTCGGGGCGTCGGTCATCGCGGTTCGCGAGGGATCACCGGTGCCCGAAGACGGCTATCACGGCGACTACGTGGCGGACCTCGCGCGGGCACTCCCCGAAGAACTGCTGCGGGACGCGGGCGCGCGCGGGGAGGATCCCGCCGCGGCGGCGGGCCGATGGGCCTCGGAGCAGATCCGTGCCGGGATCGAGGCGACGCTCGAATCCCTCGGCGTGCATTTCGACGTCTGGACGACCGAGGGCAGCCTCCACGCCGAGGGCTGGGTGGACCGGGCGGTGGAACGGCTCCGGGCCGCGGGCCACCTGTACGAGCAGGACGGCGCGCTCTGGTTCCGCTCCACGACCTTCGGGGACGACAAGGACCGCGTCGTCATCCGCTCGACCGGCGAGCCGACGTACTTCGCCTCGGATATCGGCTACGTGACCGAGAAGCTCAGCCGCGGCTTCGACCACCTCATTTACATCTGGGGCGCGGACCACCATGGGACGGT
>JBKJVO010000250.1:0-3144 GCA_046717305.1 Candidatus Limnocylindrales bacterium | reverse complement strand
ATCTCGAGGTGCTCGAAGGCGGTGGTCGGGTCGGCGAGGTCGGACTGGAGGAGGAAAGCAAACGACTCGCCGGCGAGGGGGTCCGCGTCGAACGCCCCGAGGAGGCCGGCGAGGTAGGCGCTCGTCGCGGGGGCGCGATCCGGGTCCTGGAGCGGCCGCGTGTCGAGGACGACGCGCAGGCCCGGGGGTGCCGGGGCGGCCTCCGCTCCGAGCGCCTTCACGCCGTGGGGCGCCGCCGGAAGCGCGCCACGAGCTCCTCCGCCCGAAGCTGGACCACGATTACGAGCGCCTCGACGATGATCCGACGCGACATCTTGGACCGACCCACGCGCCGATCGCGGAAGGTGATCGGAACCTCGACCACGCGCGCGCCGGCGCGCGACGCCCGGTGGGTCATCTCGATCTGGAAGACGTAGCCGCCCGCGTGGATCCCGTCGAACGGGATCGAGCCGAGGGTCGTCGCCCTCCATGCCTTGAAGCCACCGGTCAGATCATGCTGTCCCAGGGCGAGGACGGCCCGTGCGAACAACGATCCGCCGCGCGAGACGCTGCGCCGGCCCAGACCCCAGTCCTCCACTCGGCCGCCCCGGACGTACCGGCTTCCGATCACGAGGTCGGCGCGCCCTGCCACGATCGGGTCGATGAGCGCGGGCAGATCCGCTGGGTCGTGCGACCAGTCGGCATCCATCTGGATCACGACGGCCGCGCCGGCGTCGAGCGCCATACGGAACCCATCGAGGTAGGCACGCCCCAGGCCCTGCTTCCGGGCCCGGTGCCGGACCCGGACCCGGGGGTCGGTGGCGGCCAGCCCGTCCGCCAGGGCGCCCGTGCCGTCCGGCGAGGCGTCGTCTACAACGAGAACCGTCGCCCCGGGCAGGGCGTCGAGGATCGCCGCCGCAATGCCCGGCAGGTTCTCCGCCTCGTCATAGGTGGGCAGCACGACCCACGCACCGATGCCCACGGCGGGTGCCGACACGGTGGACCCCCCTGGCGCGTCGGTCGTCATCGGACGGAGTCTACCGGGTGCGGCGATTGCCTCCGCGGTCGTGCTCAACCGCCAGCTGCCGCCTCAACGGCGGAACCGACTCCATCCGACACGACGCCGGTCGAACCGAGGATGACGATCCGCGCCGGCCTGAGCCTGGCCAGCTCCGCGGCGGTGGCGGCCGGAACAGCGTCCTTCGTGACGAGGAGGAGCGGTCCGCCGATGAAGCCGGCCGCGGCCGCGCCCGCGAGGGCGTCGGGGAAGTTGAGACCGGTCGCGATGTAGGCGACGGGCACACCCGGCGCGTAGGTCGCGGCGCTGATCGCAGCCGCGGTGGCATACCGGTCGGCGCCGGCGAGGCGGGACAGCACCAGATGGTCCACGGTGACCCCGAACGCGACGACCTGGTCCGCCGTCGTCGGCGCCGCGGACGGCGCAGCGTACGTCGCTCCGCCGCTCAGGCCGACCAGCTGGAGCAGGTAGGTTCCGTCCGGGACGATCGCCCCGCCGACGGTGCCATCCCAGGCGAACGCCTGGGGACCGGCGGCCGCGGTCATCGGTCGATTACCGAGGACGGCGCCGTCCGACCGCACGACGTTGAGCGTGACGGCGTCGAGCCCCATTCCGTTCGTCCAGTCGAGCCAGATGGCGTCGGTCAGACCGTCTCCATTCGGCGTCAGGAGCCGAACGCCACCGCGGCCGACAACGTAGCCGGACAGCATCGGACTGACGCTCGTCGTGTTGATCGGGACGCGGGCTGTGAGATACGTGTCCGTAGTGCTCCCGACCGCGACCCACGCCCCGATCTGGACATCGTCGACCGGCGACCACTGGCGGACGGGCGCCGTCACCTGGTACCAGGTGTAACCATCCGCGGCTGCCGGTCCATCGGTGATAGCCACAACATCGCCGGTGTTCAGCGTCCCGACGATCGTCGCGGAGGTGCCCACGGCGGCGCGCAGCTTCAGCCCGTTCACCTGGACCGTCCCGAAGCCGCCGATGCCGAGCGCCGCCGTCGTCGAGGACAAACTGACGTCCCAGGAGGAGACGTTGCCGTGCGAGTCGGTACCCCGTGCGCGGAAGGCGTACGCATGTCCTTCCGCGCCGAGGAAAATCGAGCTCGATGCGGTCGTGCCGATCCGCCAGTCGGTCCACGTGCCGCCGTCGGCGGCCACCTGGACGTCGTAGGTCGCCATCGAGCTCTCATCCTTGCCGGTCCATCGAACCTCGAAGCCGAGATCGCGCTGGATCGCCGCCAGGACATTGATGCCGACCATCGGTGCCGTTGTGTCCTGCAGGAACTTGTCGTCGAGGGCCTGGTAGAGCTCGGGGCGCGCGCCGTCGTAGCCGAGCGCCCAGATGCCGGCGCCTCGGAGGCCCGTTCGGTTCACGAGGTCGTAGCGAAGCTTCAGCGATGCGGCGTCGTCGTAGTACAGCTCCCGCCAGGCGGTGACGCAGCCGTAGGTCGTCGTGCACGTCTGCTTCTGGTACGCCGTCCAGGGAGCCTGCTCAATCCCGTCGTACCGTCGCCCGAACTGGGCCGCAAGGTCGACTGCGGTCTCGTACAGCGCCGTGACCGACGTTCCGTACTGCGTCCCGGAGATATTGGACGCGTGCAGGGCGTCGCTTTCGGTCGACCACGCGCGGCCGTAATACGGCACGCCGAGGATCAGCTTGGACGGCGAGACCCGCGCCGCGTAGGCGTTGACCGTGTCGGTCAGATCGTAGACCGGACCCGCGAGCGGGCTGATCGAGCCGGCCTGCGACGAGGACGAGCCCCGATAGTCGTAACCCATGATGAAGATCGCGTCCGCGCCACCGGGCGCCGTCGCCGCCTCGAGCGGGTAGTTGCCGATGTACCCGGTCGTGTCGAACGTCAGCTGGTAGCCGGGCGCGATCACGTCGAGTTCGGCGCGGACGGACCGGACGAGTGCGGTGAACTCGTCGGCGTATCCGGAGACGATCGGCTCGAAGTCAAGATTGACGCCATCGGCGCCGCGGTCGCGGACGGCAGCCGCGCCCAGCGCCGCAAGATTCGCCCGGGCGGTCGGGCTGCCGAGCAGGGTCGCCTGCGTGGTCTTCTGGCCGGATGTCCACGCAAAGCAGCTGATCGTGAGGACGACGCGGGTTCCCTGGGCGTGAGCCGCGGTGATGACCGA
>JBKJVO010000249.1:0-11985 GCA_046717305.1 Candidatus Limnocylindrales bacterium | reverse complement strand
GAGCACGGGGGGGTTGGTGCTGACGGTACAGGACGGGCGCGGGGCGGCTCGCGCCGAGCGCGCGAGCTGGTCCGCGAGCCGCCCCCCGGCGGTGGATTCCCCCGATCGGGAGCGTGCCGACTCAGGGCAGCTCGCCGCAATAGGTAGGGTTACCTACCAAACCCCACCAGACCGCACCGGTCTTGAGCGGACCGCACCGGGGGCGCCGGCCGGTGTCATCCGCGACCCGGCAGCCGATACGCAAGGCCGCGGAGCGGTGCGTCACCCGCCAGATCGCGTCCGAACGCCAGCACGGCGAACGTTCCCGTGACGCCGGTATCCAGCATCCGGAAGAGCGCGGATCGGGCGTCGAGGTAGGCTTGGAGTGTCGTCGTGGGATCCGACTGCAGGCCCACGAGGAGCTCGCCCGCCCCGAGCCCGGCGAGGAACGCGGCCTGGGTCGTTGCGCCGAGGTTGGCCAAACCGGCCGCGGCCGCAGCGGCCTCCACCGCGGTCAGGTCCACGTGCGCCGTCAGGTCTTGCCGACCGACGTTGGCATACGGATCGTCGTGGACGCGGTGGCGAACGTACGCGCGGAGCAGGCTGCCACGAGACGGGTCGTACAGCGCGCCGGCCGGGTGCCCGTAGTCCACGAGGAGCAGAAGTCCGCGTGCGAGGCCCGCCGCAGCTTCGGCGATCCAGTCGTCGAGGGCGAGGCACACCTCCGCCTGCTGGCCTGGGACGAGGCGGATCCGCTCATGGGTGAGGCGGCCCCGGAGCGCGGGGATGGACGGCGGGCCCACGATGGACGTCAGGCCGCCGTCGTCATCGAGGCCGACGAACAGCTCGTCGATGCCGCCGTCTTCGCGGCCCGCCACCCGGTGGACCGGCAGGGCGTCGAGGACCTCATTCGCGAGAACGGCCCCGATGACAGGTGAGCCGTCATCGGGCTCGAGGACGTCGGCCGCGCCGAACGCCCCGAGACGCTCGGCTACCTGCTGCTCGCGATCCGGAGCGCGCTCGGCGATCCGGTAGCGGATGACGGCACGGAGCGGGGAGCCGGCACGGGCCAACCCTTCGAGGATCCCCGCAGCGAGGGCGCCCGTGCCGGCGCCGTGCTCACGAACCGTGAATCGCTCCGGGCGGCCGAGCCGGTCCCACACCTCTTCGAGCTGTCTGGCTACCGCCCAACCGAAGATCGGGTGAGACTCCGGCGCCGTCAGGAAATCGGCCCCGCGGCCTGGACCACGGCGGCCGGTGGCGTAGTAGCCGAGCTCGGGGTGGTATAGCGCGAGCTCCATGAACCGGGCAAAGGTCACCGGACCGGACGTCTCGATCTCCTCGCTGATCGCCTCGAGGAGGGCGGGCTCGTGCCCCGGATCCGGCCCGGGCTGGAGATCGGCCGGGCGGCGAAGGCCAGGCTGGGACTCGCGAGTCATCGTCGTCGTCCGCACAGGAGGAGGCGGAGTCCTGGCCCGACGAGCGTGTGCCCCCCGAGGATGACCGGGATCGGGGTGTCGGCGGCCGCCCGGGTGAGCTCCCGCAGCCAGGGGTCCGTGATCCGCTCGTGGAGCAGCAGGTCGCTCGCGAAGCGGTCCTCTGGTGTCGGCCAGACGGCTTCGTCCGTTCCGAGCCGGTGGGCGAGGAGCACCCGGGTGTCGATGACCGCCGCGTCGCCGAGTTCCGCGAGGGTAGAGCCGAGGGCCCCGGGTCCGTCACGGTCGAGGAGGAGGCCCAGGGTCGAGCGCGCGGGTCGCTGACCGGGCGCGGCAGTTCGCATCCCGCGCTCCTCGACCAGCGCGCGGGTTCGGCTCGCGGTGTGGCTCTCTAGCCAGCGGAGCGTGCCGGATGAGGTTCGGCCGGCGACGAGGAGCTCGGCGCGCGGGTCGGAAGTTCGAGTCCTGATGCCCGTGGCCGCAATACGCGCCCGGTCGAAGGACGGGTCGTCCGCCGCGGCCCGACCAGTCACGAGGACGTCGATCGGGGAATCGAGGTCCACCTGCAGCCGCCAGTGCCGGCGGAGGTCGCGGATCGGGCATCCCTGGTTCGCCAGCCAGCGGGGGAGGCCGTTGTCCGATGCGAGGTCCGGCAGGTCGGACAGGTTCACGCCGGCCGGGATCGCGACGATGTCGCCAGAGTAGCGGTTGTTCGTCAGGATTTCGGCATCGGCAGTGCGTTCCGCAGCGGCGACGAACGCCCGAAGATCGGCAGCCGTCGCGAGCGGAACGCTTCCCGAGCCCAGGATCACGAGGCCCGACTCGGGACCCTCCCTCGCGATCTCGCGGAGCCGTGCCCCGAACGCCGCTCCACCGGGGTGGGTCTCGACAATCCGATCCTCGGCGCCGGCGGCCTCGAAGCCTCGCGCGAGCCGCTCGGCGTCTGCCGCACGCGCCGACGCGAACGCCATCTCGAGCGGTCCCGCGCCCGCGCGCGGTACGGCGTGGAGGATGATGGCGACGACGCGGTTCACCGCGCGAGTCTAGCGAAGGAGGTGGCGCGTCCCATGCGGCGGGTCCGGGCGTACATTGGGCTGGGGGCGAACCTCGGCGACCCATCGGCGACGCTCGCCGGCGGTGTCCGCGCGCTCGCCGCGCTCCCCGATGTGCGCCTCCGAGGCGTTTCGCGGCTCTACGCGACCAGGCCCGTGGGAGTCGTGGACCAGCCGGAGTTCCGGAACGCGGTCGTGGCGCTGGACGTGCCGGCCGGACCGGACCACACCATGGGCGCTTTTGCGCTGCTCGTGGCGCTCAAGGGTCTCGAGCGCGCCTTCGGGCGGCGGGTTCGCGAGCGCTGGGGGCCGCGGGAACTCGACCTTGATCTGCTGGTCTTCGGCCGCGCCCGCCTGTCGGTCGATCGCCCGCCCGGAGGCGTTTCGCTGGATCCGGACAAGGCGGACAGCCTGCTGGTCGTGCCCCACCGAGACGCGGCCGAACGCCTCTTCGTCCTCGCGCCGCTCGCTGATCTGGCCTCCGGACTGGTCCCGCCAGGGTGGCGTGAGACCGTGGCCACGGCGCGCCGCCGGCGCGAGGCCGCCGAGGGCCCCGATGCCGTGCAAGCGATCGCCCGCTGGACGAACGAGGGGTGGGTGGGGCGCAGGCTCGCTCACAGGTGAGGCATCGAAGGCGCACGATCAGTCGCCGTGTGCATGAACGGCTGCACGGATGCGGCAGAGATGCGTCAGTGCATGCGGCGCGGGCATGACGCCGCCCGCGCCACGGGCCGGTCGTGCTACAGCCGCCCCCCTCCGGCTACAGCCGGACGCTCGGCGGGCGATCGCGGTCGAACATGTGGACCGTGTCCACGAAGCGGACGGTCTTGGTCTGGTAGGCCATGACGAGGGAGTGCGTCCGCGCGCCGCCGCCGAAGAAGCGGACTCCTTCAAGGAGATCGCCGCTCGTGACGCCGGTCGCCGCAAAGACGAGTTGATCGCCCGATGCTAGGTCGTCGGTGTGGTAGACCCTCGATTCGTCGCCGTGGCCCATCGTCCGGCCGCGCTCGCGCTCCTCATCTGACCGGTAGCGGAACCGGGCCTGGATCTCGCCGCCAAGGCAGCGCAGCGCAGCAGCGGTGATGACGCCCTCCGGCGCGCCACCGATGCCCATGACCGCGTGGACGCCGGTGCCCTGGACAGCGCAGCTGATGGCCGCGGACAGGTCCCCGTCGGATATGAGCTTGATGCGAGCACCCGTCGTCCGGACCTCGGCGATCAGCGCCTCGTGCCGAGGTCGGTCGAGGATGATGATCGTGATGTCACCCGGCTTGCGGCGGAGCGCCTCGGCGATCCGGTGGACGTTCTCCGTCGGCGACAGCGTGATGTCCACGTGGCCGGCAACGAGCGGTCCTACGCACAGCTTCTCGAGGTAGGTGTCGGGTGCGTGGACGAGGCCTCCGCGCTCCGATGCTGCGAGGACGGTGATCGCGTTCGCCGACCCGGTCGCGACGAGGTTCGTCCCCTCGAGCGGATCGACCGCGATATCGATCTCGGGTGCCGATCCGTCCGTGCCTGCCGCGCCCACCCGCTCGCCGATATAGAGCATCGGTGCCTCGTCGCGCTCGCCTTCCCCGATGACGATCGTCCCGGCCATCTCGATCTCGTCCATGGCCGCGCGCATCGCCTCCGTGGCGAGTCGATCCGCCTCGTGCCGATCACCGCGACCCATGAGCCGCGCAGATGCAATCGCGGCCGCCTCCGTGACCCGAACCATCTCGAGCGCGAGCAGCTGTTCCACCTGTTCCTCCGCTGGTCCGGCCCGCCGGCCGGGGTCAGTGCCTGAAGTGTCGCCTGCCGGTGAAGACCATCGCCAGGTGGTGGCGGTCGGCGACCTCGATTGCCATCTCGTCCCGGATGGATCCGCCGGGGGAGATGATGGCGGTCACGCCGGCCTGGGCGGCCATCTGGATGCCGTCCGGAAACGGGAAGTAGGCGTCGCTGGCCATGACGCTCAGGCGCGACCGGTCGCCGGCGCGACGGAGCGCGATTTCGACGGACACCTGACGGCTTGCCTGGGCCGCCCCGATCCCGACGGTGGCACCGTTCCGGGCGAGGACGATCGCGTTCGACCGGACGTGCCGGACGGTGCGCCAGGCGAACAGGAGGTCTGTCAGCTCCTCCAGCGTCGGTCGCCGCTTCGTGACGACCTGGAGCTGGCCGCGGTCGATGCCCAGCGTGTCCAGCGTTTCCACGAGCAGCCCGCCGCCGATTCGCTTGAAGTCCAGGTTCGCGATCCCATAGTCGCGCATGCCCTCGGTGGGGTCCGGCGGGACGGCCAGGATCTCGAGGCCCGGCTTCTGGCGGAGGATCCCGATGGCCGCCCGGTCAAACCCGGGGGCGATGACCGCCTCATACGAGTTCTGGACGATCGCCCGCGCGGTCGTGCCGTCGAGCTCACGATTGACGCCGACGATGCCGCCGAAGGACGCGACGGGGTCCGTCTCGAGAGCCTTCCGATACGCATCCACGAGCTCGTCCGCGGAGGCAACCCCCACCGGGTCCGTGTGCTTCGCGATCGCGACGGTGGGCCCCGTGAAGTCTTGAGCGGTCCGGTATGCCGCGTCGAGGTCGAGGAGGTTGTTGAACGACGGCCGATCCCCGTGGAGTTGCGTGCTGTCGGCGAGCGTGCCGGATCGGTGTGTCGTTTCCCGATAGAAGGCGGCCGGTTGGTGGGGGTTCTCTCCGTAGCGGAGGTCGTCCACCTTCTCCAGCACCATCGCGAGCCGCTTGGGAAAGACCGTCCCGGAGAGCTGGTTGAGGTACGCGGCGATCTCCGCGTGGTACGCGGCGACCGTGCCGAACGCCTCCGCGGCGAGCTGGGCTCGAAATTCCGGGCTCACGAGGCCGCGCTCGTGCAGCTCGGCGAGGATTCGCGGGTAGTGCTCCGGGCTGGACACGGCGGCGACGCCCGCGGCGTTGCGCGCCGCCGCGCCGAGGAGCGCCGCGCCGCCGACATCGATCATCTCGATCGCCTGCTCGATGCCGACGAGGCTCCGCCCGATCTCCGCACCGAACGGCTTCACATTGACCACGACGAGATCGATCGTGCCGATGCCCTGCGCGGCCAGCTCTGCGAGCTGCTCGGGCCTGTCCCGGCGCGCGAGGATCCCCGCGTAGACGGCGGGGTGGAACGTCTTGACCTGGCCGCCGAGGAGCGCCGGGATGCCCGTCAGTTCGGACACCGGCGCGACCTCGACCCCATCTGCCGCAAGGTGATCCCGGGTGCCGTCGGTCGCATAGAGTTCGACGCCGAGGGCCTGGAGCCCGCGCGCAAAGGCGGTAATGCCGTCGCGTGTGGCGACCGACAGCAGGGCTCGCAAGCGTGTTCCTCCATCCCCCGACGACCGGTCGCGCGACTCGGGCCGAGTATACCCGCGGGCCATGGCATACTCCACGCTCGCCCGACCCGGACCGCACCGGCGCGGCCGGGCACACCTGGAGAGACCGTGACGCTCCTGCCCTGGCAGTACCTCTGGCTCCCGTTCTCGCGGAGGCTCTTCCCGGACATCTACGACCCAATCTGGATCGCCTCGCTCATCCTGCTCGGGGTCCTCATCGTCCTGTACAACGTCCGCACGCGGGCGCTCCACCGGCACCGCCTCTATACGGACATGTGGGAGTGGCTCCTGTGGACCGGGCTCATCACGTTCTTCCTGCTCGTCACCGGCGCGATCTTCGTGTTCGACTTTGCGGTCGTGCTGGTCATCCTGCTGAGCGGACTCGGAACGCTGGTATGGGTCCGCTTCCGCCGCTACCCGCCGCTCTTCGCGGCGTACGAGCACCAGCTGGCGCGGCAGCGCTATCTCAGCCGCGCGAAGGCCGCGCGGCCGGAGGCGACGATCCGGTCCCGGGCCTCGCGCCGCAAGCGGCGCTGACGGCAGCTCGCCGATCCGGCGCCGTGTGAGCGTCCGATGCCGATTGATGTCCGCCGGTTCGGGGTCGGCCATCGGCGCCCGGAGGGGCCGCCGGGCACGCACGGGCTGACCGGCCAGGTCATCCACTCGGATGGCCGCGGCGTCGTCGCCGAGCTTGCCTTCTCCCGCGGCGGGACGATCGCCCCGCACGACAACCCGAACACGACCTGGTTCTGCGTCATCGAGGGCGGGGGCTGGGTGCTCGTCGGCGACGAGCGGCGCCGGGTCGCCGCGGGCGAGGCGATTCTCTGGCCGGCCAACGTCACCCACGCCGCGTGGACGGATCACGCGGAGATGCGCGCCATCGTCGTCGAGTTCGTCGGGATGGACGATGCCGCCGCGAGGGCCGTGCTGGAAGGGGCAGCGAGGCGCGTGGAACTCGGCGAGGGCGGGAGCACCGCGCGTGGAGAGGGACGGCTGGCGGAGCGTCCCGTGAATCCCGAGCGCCACGACCGGACGGCGGGGGAGCCGCTGTGATCCCGGTGCCCTCGCCCCGCCGTCCCGCCGCCCTCCCGCGGTGCCGGCAAAGTTCCCGAATGCTCACCGGGATGGCCTTCGCCGGAGTCCCGGCGGTCGTCGCGCCTCCCTGGGCCCGGAATCGGCCGGAATCGCTGCCATCTGCTCGCCGGGATGGCATCTGGCAGGAATCAGGGCTCGATCTGCGTCGAAACCGTCCGGCTCCTGGGATGACGCCCTGGGGGTGAGCATTCGGGAGAAATGGGCCGCCGACGAGCCAGCACCCGCCCACCGCGAACCCCCATCGCCCGCGACGTGCCCCGCTGCCGGCCCCCGGCGGCGCGGCACCGCTCAAGCCTGACCGAGGATCGCCCCGAGCTGGCCGAGGATCCGGGCGGTGGCTCCCCAGACGCGCAGACCGTTCGTCGGGTAGGCGCCGAACCGAAGCGAGAAGCCGCGGATCTCGGTCTCGACGAGCTCGATCGGGGCGCCCGGCAGGAACGCGGCGAGCGGCGCCCGGATGATCGCCTCCACCTCATCCGGTGAAGCTGTCAGGTCCGGTCGGCGAGCGGCGATCGCGACGACCGGTGTGACCCGGTAGTCCGAGGGGATCCAGAACGTCTCGAGCTCCCCGACGACGCGGACGCCCGCCGCCTCGGGGTCCAGGCCGACTTCCTCGGACGCCTCCCGGAGCGCCGCCGCGGCAGCATCCGCGTCGCCTTCCTCGAACCGACCTCCGGGGAGCGCGACGTCACCCGAGTGATGACCACCCCGATCAACCCGGCGGATGAGGATGACCTCGGCCTCGGCATCCGCGGCATCCGATGCGGGCACGACGAGGACGAGCACCGCCGCCGCCCGAGCCGTGTCCGGCCCGAAGAGGACCGCAGGGGTGCGCCACTCCCCGGTGTCCAGGCGGACGGGCATGAGCGCGGCCGGAGGCTCCGGCATCGCCGCCGGAAGGATTGTCAGGCGGGACGCGGCCTCGGCGTGCCTCAGTTGACGAGGCCCTCCCCGTCCCGCTTGCGAGGCGCCGTCTCGGGCAGGTCCAGCACGGAACGACGCCGGCGGGAAGCCGCACCGGCACCGGCACCGGCTCCGGTGCCGACCAAGACATCGCCATCGTCGGCGGCACCCGTGCCCCGCGCGTCCCGACGGTCCGCGGCGTCGGCGACGATCGTCGCATCCGCCGAGGAGAAGATGATCGTGGAGCCCATCGGGTCGGCGTCCGCGACGACGCGGTCGCCCGGTCTGAATCGGCCCTCGATGAGTGCTCGCGCGAACGGGTTCTCGACGAGGCGCTGGATCGTCCGCTTGAGCGGCCGCGCCCCGAACGCGGGATCGTGGCCTTCGCGGGCGATGAGCGCCCTCGCCGCCGGCGTCAGCTCGAGCGCGAGGTCCTGCGCCGCGAGCCGCCGCCCGAGCTCGGCCAGGAGCAGATCCACGATCGATACGAGATCCGCGTCCGTGAGGGCATGGAAGACGATGACCTCGTCGACCCGGTTCAGGAATTCCGGCCGGAACTGCTGGCGCAGCGCTTCCGTGACCTGCCGCTTCATCGACTCGTACGCGTCGCCGGCGCCCGCCCGACCCGCGTCCGACGCGATGGCCCCCGACCCGACATTGCTGGTCATGATCACGACGGTGTTCTTGAAGTCCACCGTGCGGCCCTGCCCATCGGTCAGGCGGCCGTCGTCGAGGACCTGGAGGAGGACGTTGAACACCTCCGGGTGCGCCTTCTCGATCTCGTCGAGGAGGACGACCTGGTACGGCCGGCGCCGAACGGCCTCGGTCAGCTGGCCGCCCTCCTCGTAGCCGACGTAGCCGGGCGGGGCGCCGACCAGCCGCGACACGGCGAACTTCTCCAGGTATTCGCTCATGTCGATCCGGACCATCGCCGCCTCGTCGTCGAACAGGAAGGCCGCCAGCGCCCGGGCCAGTTCCGTCTTGCCGACACCCGTCGGTCCCAGGAACAGGAACGACCCGATCGGCCGGCGTGGATCCTTCAGGCCCGCCCGAGCCCGCCGAACCGCGTCCGAGACCGCCGCGATCGCCTCGTCCTGGCCGACGACACGCTCGTGCAAACGCTCCTCCATGTGGATGAGCTTGGCGGTCTCACCCTCGAGCAGCTTGGTCACGGGAATGCCGGTCCACGCGCCGACGATCTCGGCGATGTCGTCCGCGGTGACCTCCTCCTTGAGCAGGGCGTTCGGCCCTTGAAGGGCCGCCAGCGCCGCCTCCTGCTCCCCAAGCCGCTCCATGAGCTCGCGCTGCGTCCCGTACTTCAACTGCGCCGCCCGCTCGTAGTCCGCCTCGCGCTCCGCCTGATCGATCCGGACGGCGAGGCTCTCCCCGTCGGCCTTCGTTGCCCGGATCGCCGCGATCGCCGCCTTCTCGGCCTCCCAGCGCTGCTTCAGGGCGCCGAGCTCCTCGGCGATCTCGGCGAGCTCCTTCTCAAGCGCCTCGAGGCGGGCCTTCGAGGCGTCGTCGGACTCCTTTCGGAGGGCCTCGCGCTCGATCTCCAGCTGGATCCGGCGCCGCTCGAACTCGTCCAGCTCGAGCGGCATCGAATCGATCTCCATCCGGAGGCGCGAGGCCGACTCGTCCACGAGATCGATCGCCTTGTCCGGGAGGAAGCGTTCGGTGATGTAGCGGTTGGACAGCGTCGCCGCGGCGACGAGCGCGGAGTCCGTGATCCGGACGCCGTGGTGGACCTCGTAGCGTTCGCGGAGGCCGCGGAGGATGGAGATCGTCTCCTCGACCGTCGGCTGGTCCACGAGCACCGGCTGGAAGCGTCGCTCGAGCGCGGCGTCCTTCTCGATGTGCTTGCGGTACTCATCCAGCGTCGTCGCGCCGATCGTGTGGAGCTCGCCGCGCGCGAGCATCGGCTTCAGGAGGTTGGAGGCATCCATCGCGCCCTCGGCCGCCCCGGCCCCCACGACCGTGTGGAGCTCGTCGATGAACAGGACGACCTTGCCCGCGGCGTCCTTGATCTCCTTCAGGACGGCCTTCAGGCGCTCCTCGAACTCGCCGCGGAACTTTGCGCCGGCGATGAGCGCCCCGAGGTCGAGCGACACGACGCGCTTGTCCTTGAGGGTCTCGGGCACGTCGCCGCGGACGATCCGCTGGGCGAGGCCCTCGGCGATCGCCGTCTTGCCGACGCCCGGCTCGCCGATGAGGACCGGGTTGTTCTTCGTCCGGCGCGACAGGACCTGCATGACCCGGCGGATCTCGTCGTCCCGCCCGATGACCGGGTCGAGCCTGCCGGCCCGTGCTTCCGCCGTGAGGTCCCGTCCGTACTTCTCGAGCGCCTGGTAGGTGCCTTCCGGGTTCGGGGAGGTCACCCGCTGACCGCCGCGGACGGACGCCAGCGCGCCGAGGACGGCTTCCCGGTTCGCGCCGTGTCGGTCCAGGAGCTTCTGTCCCTCCCCGCCGACCTCGGCCGTGCCGAGGAGGAGATGCTCCGTGGAGGTGTACTCGTCGCCGAGCCGCCGCGCCTCCTCCTGGGCCCGGTCCACCACCCGCTTCGCGCGCGGGTCCAGGGCAAGCGAGCCGCCCTGGATCTTGGCCCGCCGGGCGAGGACGGACGCAAGTTCCCCACGGAAGGCGGGCAGATCCACGCCAAGCCGGCGGAGCGTCTCGGCGGGCACGCCGTCGTCCGGCTCCACGAGCGCGCTGAGGAGGTGCTCTGCATCGAGTACGGGGCTCTGGAGCCGCTCGGCGAGCCCCTGGGCGGCGAGGACAGCCTCCTGGGCCTTCTGGGTGAAGTGATCAAGTTGCATCGTGGGTCTCGGTGTCGTGCGTTGTATTCGGTCGGGCGGTCAGGCCCGCGGGTCGGGCTGATGGGCGAGGTCGAGAAACAACGCGGCCGCCTCCTCCGCCGCATCGGTCAGGTGGGTCGGGAGGACCGGGTGGATCCTGACGTAGAGGTCGCCCGGGTCGCCGCCCTTGAGGCGCGGCATGCCCTGGCCCGTCAACCGGAAGGATTTGCCGTTCTGGGTGCCGGCAGGGAGCGTCAGGAGTACCCGGCCCTTCAGTGTCCGGACGGGCACCTCGCCGCCGAGTAGCGCCTCACGAAGGGTGACCGGGACCTCGCGCTCGAGGTCGGCGCCCCGGCGCGTGAACACGCCGTGCGGCTTGACGTGGATGACGACGATCAGGTCTCGGCCATCCGGACCCTTCCCGGATAGCCGCACCCGACTCCCGGTGTCCACGCCGCGCGGGATCGTGACCTCCAGGCGCCTGCCGCCGACGTCCACGACGCGAGCGGTCCCGTGGAAGGCCTCCTCGAGCGAGATCTCCCCTGTCGCTTCGACGGGCGGGAAGGCCGCGCGGGCATCCACGCCCCGCCGGGCGGCCCGAGTGCGGGCGGCCGATCCAGCGGCCGATCCAGCGGCAGCCCCGTTTCCGAACAGCATCTCGAAGAAGTCGCTGAATCCCGCGCCGCCGGCGCTCCCGGAACCGCCCGGTCCGCTGGTCCGGAACTCGTAGCGGACGTTGCCCCCGCCGGTGCCCCCGAACCCGGCATATCCCGCAAATGGCCCGCCCGGCGCGAAGGGATCGCCGCCGGCGCTTCCTGCCCGTCCGCTTCCGGCCCTACCGCCCCCGGCGCCGGAGCCGGCGTACGCTTCCCAGTCCTTGCCGAAGCGGTCGTACTTGGCCCGCTTGTCCGGGTCGGACAGGACCTCCTTCGCCTCGTTGACATCCTTGAACCGCTGCTCCGCGGCCTTGTCGCCCGGCTTCTTGTCCGGGTGATGCTCGCGGGCGGCCTTCCGGAAGGCCTTCTTGATCTCGGCCGGGGTCGCGGTCCTCGCCACGCCGAGGGTCTGGTAGTAGTCGCGGACGTCCATGGTCAGGCGCTCCGGATCGAGCAGCGCCCCGGGGTCCAGCCCCGAGGCGCCGTCATCTCCGCCACCCTCGTTCCCCGAATCCTCGTCAGACCACCACGGCCGGCTGCTCGGCGGTCGGGTAGCTCGGGGGCCGGACGGCCTCGTGGCCGCGAGGCCCGCCGGATCCGGGCTCCGATTTGGCCACTACCGCGAGCGGCTTCGGCCGGCGGCGGAGCGCCGCTTCGAGCTCCTGGTCCATCGAGTCAGCAAGGACGAGCTTGATGGACTTGCGGATCTCCTCAGGAATGTCCTGAAG
>JBKJVO010000248.1:0-3270 GCA_046717305.1 Candidatus Limnocylindrales bacterium | reverse complement strand
CGTTCATGCTCGCCCACATCTACTGGCCGGAGTTCCCGGTGCCCGTCGGAGTCGTTCGACGGATCCACCGACCGACCCATGACGAGCTGATCACGAACCAGATCGACGAGGCGATCGCGAGCCGCGGCCGGGGCGATCTCACGAAGCTCCTTCGGTCGGGCGAAACGTGGACGGTGGAGGAGGACGCGGAGTGAACTGCCCGGTCTGCCAGTGGCCGAACTTCGCGGGCGACGATCTGTGCGAGAACTGCGGAGCGGACCTTCGGGCCGCGGACACGCCCGAGCCCGCCACCGGCTTCCGCGGCCCGCTCCTGGGCCTCCACCTCGACGAGCTCGGCGCTCCCGCGGCGCACACCGTGGACGGATCGGAAGACGTCACGAAGGCCGTGGAGCGGATGCACCGCGACGGGATCGATTGTCTGCTGGTCACCGAGGGGGGGCGGCTTGCCGGCATCTTCACGGACCGCGATGCGCTCCTGAAGCTCGCCGGCCGCGGCCTGGAGCACCGGCCGATCCGCGAGCTGATGACGCCGGATCCGGTGGTCCTGCGCCATGACGACACGATCGCGGTGGCGATCAACAAGATGGCCGTCGGCGGGTTCCGGCACGTCCCCATCGTGGACCGCGGCCGCCCGACCGCCGTCGTCTCGGCCCGAGACATCTTCCGACACATCGCCACCCGCCTCGGCTGAGGCCGGGATCATGTCGTCCGGCCCGTCAGGTCCACGGTGCCCACCGCACGTCCGGTGATCCCGGACGCCCGCTACGGCGAGCGCATGGCTCGGGCGCAGGCGCTCCTGGCCGAGCGCGGCGAGGCGGCTCTCCTCGTGGGGGTCGGCGCGGACCTCCGGTACCTCACCGGCTACGTCGCGATGCCGCTCGAGCGGCTGACCATGCTCGTCATGCCGGCCGACGGGCGACCGGCCCTCGTCGTTCCGCGATTGGAGGCGATGGCCGCCGCGATATCGCCGGTAATCCGGGCCGGCCTGGCCGACGTGGTGCCGTGGGATGAGACGGACGACGCCCACGCCCTCGTCGCGGGGCGCCTGGGCTCGGAGGCCGCCCGTGGTGGCCGGATGCTGGTGAGCGACCGACTCTGGGCGATGCACGTTCTCGCGCTCCAGCGGGTGCTGCCGGACGCGACCCTCGGGCTGGCGAGCGACCTCCTGCGCGAGCTGCGGATGGTCAAGGACGCGGACGAGATCGCGCTCATGCGGCTGGCCGCCCATGCGGCGGATCGCGTCGTCGCCCAGATCGCTGGAGGTCGGCTCGTCGGGCGGACGGAACTGGAAATCAGTCGCGAGGTCCGCGAGTGCCTCCTGGCCGAGGGCCACGAACTCGCCGAGTTCGCGATCGTCGCGTCCGGCCCGAATTCCGCCTCGCCCCATCACGACGCCTCGGACCGGGTCATCCGGGCCGGCGAGCCGATCGTGCTGGACATCGGGGGCTCGCTGGACGGTTACTGCTCGGACACGACGCGCACCCTGTGGGTCACGGGCGGGGACGCGGCGAACGGGCCGACCCCCGAGTTCCGGCGGCTCTTCGACCTCCTCCGTGACGCGCAGGCGGAGGCGTTGTCCGCGGTCCGACCCGGCGTCGCCTGCGAGCGGATCGACGCGGTGGCCCGGGGGATCATCACGGCCGGCGGGCATGGGCCGGACTTTTTCCATCGCGTCGGCCATGGCATCGGCCTGGAGACGCACGAGGAGCCGTACATGGTCGCGGGCAACGGCGAGCCGCTCCGGCCCGGGATGGCCTTCAGCGTGGAGCCGGGGATCTACCTGGCGGGCCGGTACGGCGCACGAATCGAGGACATCGTGGTCTGCGGCGCGCTCGGCCCGGACGCCCTCAACGAGTCCAGCCGCGATCTCTGGGTGGTCGCGGGCTGAGGCCGTGCCGGCCGGCTGTGGGCCGTGCCGGCAGGCACGGTGCGCGGGCCACGCCGGTGTTCTGGCGCTCCGTGATGCCTCCACCATCAAATCACGGCCAACGCACCCGACAACGTTCCTGAGCGGGCTCGATATCGCCCCCGGTGACGCCCCCAGCATCCTTACGCCCGAAAAAGGTCGATACGACGGCCCCGTCCGACCCCACCGGGTCGCAAGAAGACCTCGAAGCCACGAGTTTGCTGCTCCCAGCATCATCGGGGAGCCCAAGCCCCGTGCCACGCCGCTGCCGAGCCCGCCGGACCTGCGCGCGGCGGTCCGGGTATCATCGGGCGACCGGGCGGCACCGCCCGGACGGTATCGCGATTCGAGCCCATGACTCTGACCTTCACGCGGCACACCGGCGCCGCAGCTCCCGGCCGATGAGCCGTCGTTCGCATCATCCCGTGCGGCACCACCAGCGGCCGTCGCACGGCGCGGCCCGCGCGCCCCGAACGGCTGCCACAGGCGAGGCGTCAACCGCCGCGCCGCTCGCCTCGCCACCCGCGCCAATGCGGCCGGTCACGACGACGCGCGTCCCTGCTCCATCGGCGACAGCGAAGGCGCCGGAGATCGAGTCAGTGGTCGTGCGAGCGCCAGCCGAGCCCGAGGCGGCGCCAGCCGAGCCCGAGGCGGCGCCCGCGACGTCCGAGCCGGCCGAGCTGGTAGCCGCTGCGGCACCGGAGCGCGAGCCCATCGCGGCGCCCGCGCCCGCCACGATCGACCCGGTCTCCCAGCCGGCAACGTCCGTCGCGCCTGTCGCGACAGCCACCGCGGCGATGGGCTTCCAGAACGGCGCCGCTAACCTCGAGCGGAACGGATGCACGGCCCCGCAACTCCGCCGGTTCATCAAGAGCCGCGCCTACGTGCCGATGCACGAGCTCCGCCGCCGCTTTGTCATCGACGGTGACGATGACGACGTCACGGCCGTGGACCTCGACCGCGGCGCGCGCATCTTCGTGGGCCTGCCGCAGCGTGAGGGCTGGCTCCTGGGCGAGCTGTTTCGGGCAGGCGACATCGGCTACGAGCTCTCGCTCGATCCCGTCTCGCCGATCGTCGTCGGCGTCTTCCCGATGCGACCGGTGCCCCGCGCCTGACCGGCCTGTCCCCCCGGCGACTGGTGCGCTGAAGCACCACTGACAGGGCGACAGTTAGGGAAGCATCCCATGCTCTGCGCCGCTCGAGCCGGAGCCGCCCACGGACCTCGATCATGTGTGGAGACCCTCCGCAACCGCCGGCCTTGACCCGGCCCGTGATGCCCCCAGCAGCAAACTCCGGGCTTCACCGGGCCGTGGCCGGCTCGTGCGCCTCGAGCCCGCGGTCCGCCGTGGCGATCCGGGCATCGG
>JBKJVO010000247.1:0-9215 GCA_046717305.1 Candidatus Limnocylindrales bacterium | reverse complement strand
AGCGTCGCGAGATCCGCGGCGGTCCGCTCCACGCCGGCGCGCGCGGGATCCGTCGGGATCCCCGACCGCCCATGGCCCGGCAGATCGACCACGATCACTCGAAACCGCCGGGCGAACGCGGTGGCGTGCGAGCCCCAGCCGGAGCCGCGGCCGGTGAACCCGTGGAGGAGCAGCAGGGAAGCACCGGCGCCGCGGACGCGGACCTCCCAGGCGAGTCCGTCGACGACGATCCGGCTCACGCCTGGCCCAGCCCGGCGACGGCGGCGGCGACCGCGGCGGCCGCGTCGCGATGCAGCCGGACGTTCTCGGCCCGGTCCGTCCGGAGGCGGAGCACCTGGACGCCCGGCCGGGCCAGCGAATCGGCGATCGCAGCTCCGAGATCGGCTGCGGGGACGGTCCGGAACTCGCCGCCGAGGGCTTCGACGATCGGCCCGACGTCGATCCCGTGCGGCGTGCCGAACAGCTCCTCGTAGTGCTCCGGGAGGCCGACCCCCGGGACGTCGGCCGACGCCTGGGGGAGAAAGGAGAAGATCCCGCCACCGTCGTTGTCGATGAGCACGATCGTCGCCGACAGGTCGTGCAGGCGGGCCGCGACGAGGGCGTTCAGGTCGTGCAGGAACGACACGTCGCCGACGACGAGGGCTACCGGTCCGACACCGGCCGCGGCCGAGCCGAGCGCGGTCGAGACGACCCCGTCGATCCCGTTCGCGCCCCGGTTCGAGAGCGATCGGATCGCCCGCTCCCCGACCGGCAGCCACGCGTCCAGGTCGCGGACCGGCATGCTGTTGCCGGCCCACAGGAGGGCGCCGTCGGGGAGCAGGTCGCCGAGGAGCGCGAAGGGCAGCCCTTCGAACGCCTCGCCGGACGCCGCCGTCGCGTCCAGCCAGGCTTGGAGCGCCCGATCGGCGATCGCGTCGGCCTCGATCCACGCCGACGCCCATGCCCGGTCGCGGGGGCCGGTCCCGGTCGCCGCCAGGTGGTCCGCGAGCGCGAGCGCCGTCGAGACGGCGTCGGCGTGGACGAACGTCGTCGGGATTAGCGCCGGCTCCCGCCAGCCGCCGTCGCCGTCCACCACGATCTGCGTGGGCGCCTCGTCCACCAGCAACGTGGCCAGCGGCTTGGAGGTCGGCGGCGCGCCGAACCGGATCACCAGGTCGGGCAGGTGCGCGTCGCGCCACGGCCCGGGCCGGACGAGGTGATCGCCGTGGCCCACCACGTGGACGCGGTCGTGCGCGCCGCAGCGGACGCCGGACAGCGGGTCGGCGATGATCGGATAGCCAGTCGAGGCGGCCAGGCGGGCGAGGGCAACCGGGAGGCGAGGGTCATCCTGCGGCCCGGCAACGATCAGGCCGCGGACGGCCGCGGACAGGCGGCCGGCGAGATCGGCAACCTCGGCCGGCCCGAGCATGGCGCGTCCCGCGACGACATCGGTGAACGGTCGCTCGCCGCTGCGGTCGTCCAGCGGGCCCAGCGCTCCGCCCGGCACCAGTGGTTCGCGGAACGGAAGGTTGAGATGCACGGGGCCGGGCACGCCCGCCGGGCCTCCCCGGGCGACCGCGACGGCCCGCCCGACCACCGATTCGACGTGGCGGCTCGTGGCCGGCTCGCCGTCCAGCAGCGGAAGTTCGGAGAACCATCGGACGTTGTCCCCGAAGATGCGGGCCTGGTCGATCGTCTGTGGTGCACCGCGATCGCGCAGCTCGGGCGGTCGGTCGGCGGTCAGCAGCAGCAGCGGGACCCGGGACAGGTTGGCCTCGACCGTCGCCGGTAGCAGGTTGGCGACGGCCGTCCCCGATGTGACGATGACGGCGACCGGCCGGCGCGAGGCTCGCGCAAGACCGAGCGCGAAGTAGCCCGCCGACCGTTCGTCGAGCAGGACCCGGACCCGGATCGCCGGGTGCGCCCGCGTGGCGAGGGCGATCGGGCTCGAGCGCGAGCCCGGGCAGACGACGACGTCGGTCACGCCCGCGTCGACCATGGCCTGGACGATGCCCCGCAGCGCGGGGGCGTCGGTCATCGATCGTCCTCCGCGATCCCGCCGAGCGCGGTCCCCATGGCCCGAAGCTTGAGCCGGGATTCCTCCCACTCGCGGCCCGCGTCCGAGTCCGCGACGATTCCGCAGCCGGCGAACAGGACGGCGTGCGGGCCGGTCACGAGTCCACAGCGGAGGGCGACCATCAGCTCGCCGTCCCCATCCGCACCGAGCCACCCGACTGGCCCCGCGTACCAGCCGCGATCGAAGTGTTCATGCTCGGCGATGAGGTCGAGGGCGATTGTGCGCGGAGAACCCCCGACGGCCGGCGTCGGGTGGAGTCGCTCCGCCAGAGACAGGAGCCCGGCCTCGTGCCGCAGCCGACCGGTTATCGGCGTCTGGAGGTGCTGGACGTGCCGGAGCGGCAGGATCGCCGGAGCCTCGGCGACGACCATGGACTCCACGATCGGCGTGAGGCTGGACCGGATCGTGTCGACGACGACGGCATGCTCCTCGCGGTCCTTCTCGCTGCCGAGGAGGTCCGCCGCCAGGCGGGCGTCCTCCTCGGCATCGCGGCCTCGAGCGGCGGAGCCGGCGATCGCCACCGTTTCGAACGACCGCCCGGACGTCCGGACGAGACGCTCCGGGGTGGCTCCCAGGAACGTGGTCTCGCCGCGACCGAAGGCGAAGGTGGTGCTCTCCGGGGCGGTCGCCGCCAGGTGGCGTAGCGCGCCCACGACGTCGAGGTCGGCCGGCGCCCGGAAGGCGATTCGTCGCGCCAGCACGACCTTGTCGATCCGGCCTCGGCCCACCGCCCCGGCGAACTGGCCGACGATCCGGTCCCAGGCGGCGCGATCCGGCCGCTCCTCGACTCGCTCGAGGAGGCCGTGGCCACCAACCGCCGGGCCGTCTGTGGGAGTCGAATCGCCGGCCGCCAGCGCCTCCCACCACCGCTCGATCCGCCCGGCGTCGGCGCTCGCCATCTGGTCCGGCCCGATCGCGACGATGGCGCGGCTGGTCCCGCCGTCCCGGACGACGGTGAGAGTCGCCAGGACGAGCGACGCGGCCCCGAACGGGACCCACGGATCGTCCACCTCGGGGACCCGACCGCTGAACCCGAGCCCACCCAGGAGGACCGGGCCGGTCGCGGGGAGACCGTACTCCGCGGCCGGGGCGCGGGCCGGCGGCGCTGTCTGTGCGTCCCCCGGGGACCCGACAGCCCCGGCCAGCAACGCTCGCCAGCGCGTTGACGCCTCCGCGAACCGGTGCGGCCCACTCGGCTCGACCGCCCACGCGCGTCCTATGCTGACCAGCGCCCGGTCCGCGGCCGGCTGGAGCCACATGGCCGCCTCGAGACCCGCCGCACGAGCGGTGGCGAAGAGACCGATGGGATCGAGCGAATCGACGGCGAATGAACTCCACGCCATCGGTGCCGCGCCGTCCCGATCGCGGGCGGCTGCGAGCACCTCGCCGAGTCCCTGGCCGAGTCCCTGGCCGAGCACCTCGCCGAGCACCTGGCCGAGTCCCTGGCCGAGTCCCTGGCCGAGCCCCTGGCCGGCCCTGCTCCGAGCAACCGGACGATCTGCGACGGTCACGGGGCAGGGGATCCCGGGTCCGAGGGGATCCTCGCCTCGTCGACACCGACGCTCCGCAGCAGGAGCGCCCGGAGTGCCGGGTACGACGCCTCGAGGGGCTGCGGGTCATCCGTCAGGAGCCAGCGGCCGACGACTTCGTTCATGGCGCCGAACCAGGCCACGCCGGTGAGGACGGTGTCGATCGGGGCGATCGCGCCGCTCCGGACCGCGTCGTCCAGATGTCCGGTGATCATCCCGGCGAAACGCTCGTGGAGGGCGTTGACTTCGGCCTGGAAGACGCGGCCGGCGCCCATCGCGTCGACGAACAGGAGGCGTGCCATCGTTCGATGGCCGGCGAACGTGGCGAAGACCGTCCGAAGGGCCGCATCGGCCCGGTCGATCGGATCGGTCTGTTCCTCAACGGCGCGCTCCACCTTGGCTGCCAGGCGATCGGCGGTCGTTCGAACCAGCTCCCGGAAGATGGACTCCTTCGTCGGGAAGTGGAAATAGACGCCGCCCTTGCTCGTCTCGGCCGCCGCCGCGATCTCGTCCACCGCGGTATCGCGATAGCCGCGCCGCGTGAACGTGTGAAACGCCGCGTCAAGAATCTGCTCGCGGCGCGTTCGACTTCGCTCGGCCTGGGTCTGGCTGTTCCCGTCCTGCCGGCTCATCGCGGTTCCCTTTCGAGGTCCCCACTCGTGACCGCCCGTTACCGACCGACCAGTCGGTTTGTTCATGCTACCGGCTGTTGCACCGCCCGTCGACCCCACTCGGCCCGTTCGGCCCGTTCGGCCCGTTCGGCCCGTGGGCCATCGGGCGATAACCCGTGGGTAAGCGCCGCGGGGCATCCTCGCCACATGGACGCCGTCCGCTTCGGCCTCTCGATCCGCGCCCTCCGCCGTCGCCGGGGCTGGACCCAGGCGGAGCTGGGCCGCCGAGCCGGCGTGTCGGGGTCGGCAATCTCGCGGGTCGAACGCGGTGAAGGCGATCGGCTCTCCGCGCGCGCCCTGGCCAGGATCACCGACGCACTCGGCGCGCGGCTGCTCCTTCGCGTTCTCTGGCAGGGAGAGGAGCTGGACCGGCTCCTCGACGCCGCCCACGCCCGCCTGGTCGAGGTCGTCCTCCTCCGACTCACAGCGGACGGCTGGCTAGCGGTTCCGGAGGTCACGTTCCTGGTAGGGAGGGAGCGCGGGGCGATCGACATCCTGGCGTGGCACGCCCGCACCGCATCGTTGCTCGTCGTCGAGGTCAAGTCGGTCGTACCCGACGTCCAGGCGACGCTCGCCGGCATCGACCGCAAGGCGCGCCTGGCGCCGAGCATTGCCCGCGACCGTGGATGGGCGGCCGCCTCGGTGTCGCGGGTCCTCGTCCTACCGGACGATCGGACGGCGCGGCGGCGGGTCGACGCCTTCGCGGCGACGTTCGGGCTCGCCTTCCCGGCACGCACCATCGCGGTCAGGCGCTGGCTGCGGTCCCCGACGGGGTTGATCGCGGGGGTCCTGTTTGTGTCAGATGGTCCCCACGCGGTTACTCGTCACCGGGTCCGAGGCGGCACGGTTCGGGGCGAGCACGGTCGCGCCGCGGGTTCGTGACACGCGAGCGCCAGGCGGGAATCTCCCTGGGAATGGGTGAATAGCTCCCGTGTGGGAAGGAGATGACAGAAGTGCCTCCGTCGGCGCCCGGTGGCGCCGGGTGGCGCCGGGTGGCGCCGGGTGGCGGGTGGCGCCGACGTCGGTGATTGCGCGGCGCTCAGACCTCCTTGAACTCGCCCTCGACCGTCTCCTCGCCGGCGCCCGAGCCACCGTCGGAACCGGCATCCGCACCGTCGCCGGCACCGTCGGCGGACGCCCCTCCGTCCTCGCCGCCCGGACCGGCCTCACCAGCAGCCGCGGCCGCGGCGGCGGCCTGGTACGCGGCGGCGCCCACTCGACTCAGCGTCTCGGCGAGCGCCTCCGCGCCGGACTTGACCAGCGCGAGGTCGGCGCCCTTGAGCGCCTCCCGGAGCGAGGCGACCTTGGTCTCCACGTCCGCGCGATCCTCCGCCGAGACCTTGTCGCCAAGGTCCTTGAGCGTCTTGTCCGCCTGGTATGTGAGCTGCTCCGCCTGGTTGCGGGTCTCGACCTCCTCGCGGCGCTGGCGGTCCTCCTCCGCGTGCTCCTGGGCGTCGCGGACCATCTGGTCCACGGCCGCCTTGTCGAGCATGGACGAGGCCGTGATCCGGACCTGCTGCTCCTTGCCCGTCGCCCGGTCCTTCGCCTTGACGTCAAGGATCCCGTTCGCGTCGATGTCGAAACCAACCTCTACCTGCGGGATGCCGCGCGGGGCGGGCGGGATCCCGTCGAGGATGAACCGACCGAGCGTCTTGTTGTCCGCGGCGAAGTCACGCTCGCCCTGGAGGACGTGGATCTCCACCTGGCTCTGGTTGTCCGAGGCGGTCGAGAAGACCTGCGACTTTGAGGTCGGGATCGTGGTGTTGCGGTCGATGAGCCGGGTCATGACCCCGCCGAGCGTCTCGATCCCGAGCGACAGCGGCGTGACATCGAGGAGGAGGACGTCCTTGACCTCGCCCGCGAGCACGCCGGCCTGGATCGCGGCACCGACCGCGACGACCTCGTCCGGGTTCACGCCGCGGTGGGGCTCCTTGCCGAACAGGCTCTTCACGAGCTACAGGACCGCCGGCATCCGGGTCATCCCGCCGACGAGGATCACCTCGTCGATCTCGGCGGGCTTGAGGCCGGCGTCCTTGAGCGCGGCGAGGACGGGGGCCTTCGTCTTGTCCACGAGGTCGCCCACGAGGTCCTGGAGCTTGGCCCGTGACAGCGTCATCACGAGGTGCCTTGGACCGGACGCGTCCGCGGTGACGTACGGGAGGTTGATCTCCGTGGACATCGTGGAACTCAGCTCGATCTTCGCCTTCTCGGCCGCCTCCTTGAGGCGCTGCAGGGCCTGGGGATCCTTGGACAGGTCGATCCCCTGGTCCTTCTTGAACTCGGCGAGAAGCCAGTCGATGACCCGCTGGTCAAAGTCGTCGCCGCCCAGGTGCGTGTCGCCATTCGTGGCCTTGACCTCGAAGACGCCGTCGCCGAGCTCCAGGATGGAGATGTCGAACGTGCCGCCGCCCAGGTCGTAGACGGCGATCTTCTCGTCGTGCTTCTTGTCCAGGCCGTAGGCGAGCGCCGATGCCGTCGGCTCATTGATGATTCGCTTGACGTCCAGTCCGGCGATCCGGCCGGCGTCCTTGGTCGCCTGGCGCTGCGTGTCGTCGAAGTAGGCCGGGACGGTGATGACCGCCTCGGTGACCTTCTCGTTGAGGTACGCCTCGGCATCGGCCTTGAGCTTCTGGAGGATCATCGCGGAGATCTCGGGCGGCGAGTACGTCTTGCCGTCGGCGACCTTCACGCGGATGCCGTCCGTCTTGGGGTCCTTTTCGACCGCGTACGGGACGAGCTCCTTGCTCCGCTTCACTTCGGGGTCGTCCCAGCGGCGGCCCATGAAGCGCTTGATCGAGTAGACGGTGTTGGTCGGGTTCGTCACCGACTGGCGCTTCGCCAGCTGGCCGACGAGGCGCTCACCGGTCTTGCTGAATCCGACGACGGACGGGATGGTTCGGCCACCCTCGGCCGAGGCGATGACGGTGGGCTCGCCGCCCTCCATGACGGCGACGACCGAGTTCGTCGTGCCGAGGTCGATGCCGATGATCTTTCCCACGTTGTCTGGCTCCTGTCCGGTCTGGTCTGGCTTCAGTGGATGGGTTGGTCGGTGGTGGATCCGGCGTCGTCGCCGGGAGGCGTGGCACGTGAGGAGCCCGCGGCGACGGCCACGAGGGCCGGCCGAAGGACGCGATCGCGGAGCCGGTAGCCCCGCCGAAGCTCGCCGACGATCGCGCCGTCCGGGTGCTCCGTTCCCGGCACGCTCGCGACGGCCTCATGCTCGCGCGGGTCGAACGGCGTGCCGGGCGCGGCCGAGATCGGGGAGACGCCCTCGCTCTCGAGGAGCTGGCGGAGCTTCCGGTCGATCGCCGCGATCCCCTCGACCCATGGGTCGTCCACGATCGTTGCCGGCCGGGCCTCGATCGCCCGGTCAAAGTCGTCCGCCAGCGTGAGGACCTTGCTGATCAGCCCCTCCGCGGCGAGGCCGAACATCGCCTGTCGCTCATCGGCCGTCCGGCGCTTGAAGTTGACGAACTCGGCCCGCTCGCGCTGGAGCGCGGCAAGATACTCGTCCCGGTCGCCGGCGGCGGCATCACGTTCGCCCGCCAGCCGCTCGATCTCGGCAAGGAGCTTCGTCGGGGAGACGTCGATCTCGTCGGCGCGCTTCTGGGCGCGGGTTCGTCGGTCCATCGTGTCCTTCAAGTCTCGATCGGGGTCAGGCGTACAGGTGATCGACGAGCTCGTTCATGAGCCCGGACACGAAGCGCACGGTGCCGATCGCCTGGGAATAGGCCAGGCGCGTGGGGCCCAGGACGCCGACCACCCCGACCGCCCGCCCGGGCCGGCCGTACGGTGCCAGGATCAACGCGACCTCCTGCATGTCCGCGGCCGCGTTCTCGTGGCCGATGAACACGCGGATCCGTCCCGCCGCCGCGACGGACCCGACAAGCGCGCCGAGGTACGTCCGGTTCTCCAGGGCCGAGAAAACCCGCCGCAACTTGTCGCTCTGGGCGAACTCGGGAGCGCCCATGACGTTCAGGAGGCCGTCGCTGAAGACCTCCTCCACGTCCGCGGCGTCGTACTCGCGCAGGGTCCGGACGATGCGGTCGCCCACGCGGCGGGCGAGCTCGGCGTGCGGATGATCGTACGGGATCGTGGCCAGCGCCCGCTCGATCTGGGTCAGGGTCCGGCCGTCCACGAGGTCGTTGAGCAGCCCGGCGACGGCCGTCAGCGTCCCCTGGTCCGCGCTCGCGTCGAGGGTCACCAGCGACTGCTTCAGCGCCCCTTCACGAAGGATCAGGACCAGGCTCGCGAGCCGGTCGTTGATCGCCACGATGTCCACCCGGCGGACGTGCGCGGAGGCCGGCTTGGCCGGCGTCGCGATGCCCGCGGCGCGAGTCAGGGAGGCGATCGTGGAGGCCGCCAGCCGGAACCAGTGCTCGCTCGCGTATTCCACCTGGCCGAACTGGTGCCGGATCATGAGCTGCTCCACTTCGGGCATGGGAGCGGCCTCGATGATCGATTCGACGTACCAGCGATAGCCCTCGTCCGTCGGGATCCGGCCCGCGGAGGTGTGCGGGTGCGTCAGCAGGCCGCCGAGCTCGAGCTCCGCGAGGATGTTCCGGACCGTCGCGCTGGACACGCCGAGGGCGTAGCGCTCGACGAGCGCCTGGCTGCCGACCGGGATCGCGGTGATGACGTATTCCTCGATGACCGCCCGAAGGATCGCCTGTGCGCGGAGGTCCAGGGGGCCGGTGGAGCGGCGGATGCGTCGCGCCAAGGCCTGTACTCCCGTTTGCCTGAAGTTGGTTAGCACTCTCAATGCCAGAGTGCTAACGGTGCGTGGATGGTAGCAGCGGTGCGGGGCAGCGTCAACGCCCAACCGCCCATCCTGTGAACGGCCAGCGACTTTGTCCGAGCTAACCGGCCAGCGACTTTGTCAGCCTTCGGAGCATGAGACCGAAGGACAGACAGACTCCGCCCGACGCACAGGCCCAGCATCGAGCGTACGTGCTCGGC